>CAYTRH010000006.1:0-45475 GCA_964440155.1 uncultured Thiobacillus sp.
GTCTGCGCGCCGAGGTGTTCGCGCGCGGCGAGCCCGACGCCGCGACGCTGGCGGCTGGTCTCGAACTGCTGCGTGACGTCGATCTTCGTGCCGAAGCCGCGCACGTACGCTGTCCGACGCTGGTGCTGCACGGCGCCCATGACGGCCTGTGCCCGCCCGGCGCCGCGCGGTGGCTGGCCGATCACATCGCCGGTGCGCGCCTGGCGCTGCACGAGCGCGCCGCGCATGCGCCGTTCCTGTCGCATCCGCACTGGTTCGTGGCGCAGCTCGGGGACTTTCTGCATGGATGAAGCGCTGAAACGCGCGGTGCGGCGCTCGTTCGAACGCGCCGCCGCGCAGTACGACCAGGCCGCTTTCCTGCAACAGGAAATCGCCCGCCGTCTGGACGAGCGCCTGGAGGGCATGAAGCTCGCGCCGGCCCGCATCCTCGATGCCGGCTGCGGCACCGGCTACGGCGCCACGTTGTTGCGCGCGCGTCATGCCGACGCTGCGATCCTCGGTCTGGATCTCGCCGAGGCCATGTTGGTGCGCGCCCGCGAGCGCCACCGCGGCGGCTTGTGGACCCGCCTGGGCCAACGGCTGAAGCGGACGTCACCGGCATTCCGGCCGCTGTGCGGCGATCTGGAACGGCTGCCGCTGGCGCGCGCCAGTGTCGACATGGTCTGGTCCAATCTGGCATTGCAGTGGCTGGACACGCCGGACGCCGCATTCCGCGAGATGCATCGCGTGCTGCGCGCCGACGGCCTGTTCATCTTTGCCAGCTTCGGCCCGGACACGCTCAAGGAACTGCGCGCCGCCAGCGCCGGCATCGACGGTCACCAGCATGTCAACCGCTTCATCGACATGCATGACCTGGGCGATGCGCTGGTCCACGCCGGCTTCGTCCATCCGGTGATGGAAATGGAATACCTCACATTGACCTACGCCGATCTACCGGCCCTGCTGCGCGATCTCAAGGGCATCGGCGCACACACCGTGCTGTACGATCGCCGCACCGGACTCATGGGCAAGGCCGCCTGGCGGCGGCTGACGCACAACTACGAAGCCTTTCGCCGCGCCGACGGCCGCCTGCCCGCCACCTATGAGGTGGTCTACGGCCACGCCTGGGCGGGCCGACCGAGAACTACGCACGACGGCCGGCAGGTGATCGAGTGGCACAGGCGCTGATGGCACATCATTGAGCGCGCATGCGATCCGCATCGCAATCCCCCGGCTTTTTCATCACCGGTACCGATACCGGCGTCGGCAAGACGCTGTGCTCCGCCGCGCTGCTGCACGCGCTGGCCGCACTGGGCGTGCGTGCGCTGGGCATGAAGCCGGTGGCGGCGGGGGCTGATTACGTGGACGGCGCATGGATCAACGAGGACGTGACGTTGCTGCGCGCGGCCTCGGCAGTGGCTGCGCCGATGGAATGGGTCAATCCCTATCTGTTCCGTGAGCCCATCGCGCCGCACATCGCCGCCGAGCGCAAGGGTGTGATGATCGATGTCGCGCGCATCGCCGCTGCGCGCGACGCGTTGGCGACGCTGGCCGATATGGTGGTCGTGGAAGGTGCCGGCGGTTTCCGCGTGCCGCTGGGGCCGCGCCAGGATACCGCCGACCTGGTCGTCCGTCTGGGCATGCCGGTGATCCTGGTGGTGGGCATGCGTCTGGGCTGCCTCAATCACGCCCTGCTCACTGCCGAGGCCGTCGCCGCGCGTGGCCTCACGCTGGCCGCCTGGATCGCCAACCGAATCGACCCGGCCATGGCGGCCTACGACGAGAATCTGGACGCGCTGCGCGCGCGCCTGCCGGCGCCGATGCTGGCGGAATTGCCGCACATGACGCCGGTTGATCCGGTGCGTGCGGTGCAGTATTTCGCACCGCGCAAGTTGCACGATCTGTTGCGCGCCTTTGGTTTACCCGCGTGAGCGTCCGGGGCGGGGGCGCGCATTCGACCAAGACTGCATATAATTCCAGACAAAAATGTCTCCGGAGTGACTTATGGTCTTGTCGCGCACCAGTCAGTATGCCGTTCAGGCACTGATCTATATCGCCACGCAGCCGGCGGGCGAACCCGTGCTCAACCGCGACATCGCCGACCGTCTGAACGTCCCCGCGGCCTATCTGGCCAAGATACTGCAGAATCTGTGCAAGCACGGCCTGCTCGATTCCTATCGCGGCCGTCTCGGTGGCTTCTGTCTGCGTGAAGGCATGCACCGTACCTCGTTGATGCAGGTGCTGCTGCTGACCGAGGGACCGGACTTCACCAAGAGCTGCATCCTCGGGCTCAAGGAATGCTCGGACGCCACCGCCTGCCCGATGCATTTCAAATGGATACCGGTGAAGAAGAAGATTCTGGCACTGCTCAACGACATGAATCTGGAAGAGTTGGCCAAGGCCGTGTTGACCGGCAAGTATCGTCTGGCCGATCTGCCGGCTGCAGCGTTGCCGGCATGACGTCGCGCTCGTTCGTGCGTTGGCCGTGGCTCGGCCTGCTGCTAACGGTCCTGGTGCTGGCCGGCTGCGGCGGCGAACCGCGCACCCAGTCCGCGTTCAAGGCGACCGATATCACCGGGGCCGATTTCGGCAAGCGTCTGGCCTTGACCGATCACAACGGACGCGCCGTGACGCTGGAGACCTTCCGCGGCAAGCTGGTGGTGCTGTTCTTCGGCTACACCCATTGTCCGGACGTCTGTCCGACCACGCTGTCCGACATGGCCCAGGCGTTTGCGCTGCTGCCGGCGCAGGAGGTCGAACGTGTGCAGGTGCTGTTCGTCAGCGTCGACCCGCAGCGCGACACGCCCGAGATACTGAAGGAGTACGTGCCCTACTTCCACCCCTCGTTCCTGGGGCTGTATGGCACGCCGGAGGCGGTGGCGGCGGCAGCACGCGAGTTCAAGGTGGTCTATCGGCGCCATGAGACGCCGGGCGAGAGCGGCTACCTGGTGGATCACTCGGCCGGCAGCTACGTGCTCGATACGAGCGGCCGTCTTCGTCTGTACCAGCCTTTCGGCCAGCCGCCGGACGATATCGCGCATGACCTGCGCCTGCTGCTGGCGGAGGGGTGACGCCGACCTCGTCCGCCTTGCGGGCGGGGGGGCGGGCAAACTATACTCCCGCGTCTTTTTTAGCCGGGCTGCCGGCAATCGAACCGGGTCCGGGGCGCCACCGGACGCGCGGTAACTAGGAGTGATCATGTCAGCAAGCAGTGTCGCCACGGCCGAGCAGTACGACTACGAGATCATCAAGAAATTCGCCGTCATGGCCATCGTCTGGGCCGTGGTGGGCATGTTCGTCGGCGTCTACATCGCGTCCCAGCTGGCCTGGCCCTTCCTCAATTTCGACAATCCCTACATCACCTTCGGTCGTATCCGTCCGATCCACACCGGCGCGGTGATTTTCGGCTTCGGCGGCTCGGCCTTGTTCGCCACCTCGTACTACGTGGTGCAGCGCACCTGCCAGGCGCGTCTGTTCGCGCCCGGGTTGGCCACCTTCACGTTCTGGGGCTGGCAGGCGGTCATCGTGTTGGCGGCCCTGTCCTATATGTTCGGCTACACGCAGGGGCGCGAGTATGCCGAGATGGAATGGCCCATCGACCTGCTGATCCTGGTGGTCTGGGTGGCCTATATGGCCGTGTTCATCGGCACGCTGATGAAGCGCAAGCAGCCGCACATCTACGTGGCCAACTGGTTCTACCTTTCGTTCATCCTGGTCACCGCGGTGCTGCACACCTTCAACAACCTGGCGGTGCCGATCGACCTGTTCAGCATGAAGTCCTACAGCCTGTTCTCCGGCGCGCAGGACGCCATGACCCAGTGGTGGTACGGTCACAACGCGGTGGGCTTCTTCCTCACTGCCGCCTTCCTCGGCATGATGTATTACTTCGTGCCCAAGCACGCCGGTCGGCCGATCTACTCCTACCGCCTGTCCATCGTGCACTTCTGGGCGTTGTCGTTCATGTACATGTGGGTGGGGACCCACCACCTGCATTGGACCGCGCTGCCGGATTGGGCCTCCACGCTCGGCGCCACGTTCTCCATCATGCTGCTGCTGCCGTCCTGGGGCGGCATGATCAACGGCATCATGACCCTATCGGGTGCCTGGGACAAACTGCGCACCGATCCGATCATGCGCTTCATGATCGTCGCGCTGTCGTTCTACGGCATGTCCACGTTCGAAGGGCCGCTGATGTCGCTGAAGGACGTCAATGCGCTGTCGCATTACACCGACTGGACCGTCGGTCACGTGCATTCCGGCGCGCTCGGCTGGGTGGCGATGATCTCGTTCGGTTCGCTTTATCACATGATCCCCCGCCTGTGGAATACCGAGATGTACAGCGTGCGTCTGATCAACGTGCATTTCTGGTTGGCGACCATCGGTCTGCTGTTGTACATCACTGCGATGTGGATATCCGGTATCTCGCAGGGGCTGATGTGGCGCGCGTTCGACGATTTCGGCAATCTGCAGTATTCCTTCGTCGAGTCGGTCGCGGCCATGCACCCGTTTTACGTCATGCGTGCCATCGGCGGCATGTTTTATCTCACCGGCATGGCGCTGATGGCTTACAACATTTACATGACCATCCGCCAGGGCGTGCGCGCCGCCGCAACCCGGACCGCGGTCGCGGCTGCCTGACGCGCGAGGTTGCTCAGTCATGCTCAAAAACTTCAAACACGAAAAGATCGAAACCAACGCCGGCCTGCTGTTGGTGCTGACCATGATGGCGATCAGCGTCGCCGGCCTGGTGGAAATCGCGCCGCTGTTCTTCCTGAAGAACACCGTGGAGCAGGTCGACGGTGTGCGGCCTTACACGCCGCTGGAACAGCGCGGTCGCGACATCTACATCCGCGAGGGTTGCTACACCTGCCATTCGCAGATGATCCGCCCGTTCCGCGCCGAGCAGTTGCGCTATGGCCATTACTCGCTGGCGGCGGAATCCAAATACGACCATCCGTTCCAGTGGGGTTCCAAGCGCACCGGCCCGGATCTGGCGCGTGTCGGCGGCAAGTACTCCAACGAGTGGCACGTGCAGCACATGATCGATCCGAAGTCGGTGGTGCCGGAATCGGTGATGCCGCGTTATCCGTGGCTGCTGGAGACCCGCCTGGATGTGTCCGATCTGACCCAGCGCCTGCGCGCGCTGCGCCGGGTGGGTGTGCCGTATTCGGACAACGAGGAGGAGTACCGGCGCAACGTCGAGCAGTTCGGCGAAGAGGTTGCGCGCATGCTGCACATCCCTGATGCGTTGAAGAATCTGTTGGCGCAGGCGCAGGAGCACAATTACGACGGTGACCGCTCCAGCGTGTCGGAGATGGATGCCCTCATCGCCTACCTGCAGGTGCTCGGCACCATGGTCGATTTCAGCAAGATCAACCCCGAAGACTTGGTGAAGTATCGCTGATGGAGTGGTTTTCCGACCCCGCGAACACCAAGCCGCTCGGCCTGCTGATCCTGTTCGTCACCTTCTGCCTGATCCTGGTGTGGGTGTATGGCAGCCGCAAGCGCGGCGAACGGCTGGAGCAGCACAAGCACATTCCCTTTCTCGACGACCAAGACGAACGCAAGGACAAGTCCCATGGCTGACCAATCCCATAGCCACGCGCCATCCCAAGGGGTGCAGACCACCGGTCACGTATGGGACGGCGACTTGCAGGAGTACAACAACCCGCTGCCAGGCTGGTGGATCTGGGCGTTCTACGGCACCATCGTGTTCGCGCTGGTGTACTGGGTGTTCTACCCCTCCTGGCCGGTCGGTCAGGGCTTCTTCAACGGCATCAGCAAGGTGACCTTCGTCAATGCCCAGGGTGAGCAGGAAAGCTGGCACTGGAACACCCGCGCCAAACTGTTGAGCGAGATGCAGGCCGCTGCGGACCTGCAGAAGCCGTTCTATGACCGCATCATGGCGACCCCGTATGAAGCCATCATCCAGGATGCGGAATTGACCAGTTTCGTGGTTTCGGCGGGCAAGGTGCTGTTTGCCGACAACTGCGCGGCCTGTCATCAGGTCGGCGGGCAAGGCAAGATCGGTTTTTATCCGAATCTCACCGATGATGATTGGTTGTACGGTGGCACGTTCGCCGCCATCAACGAGACCCTGACCAAGGGGCGGCGCGGCTACATGCCGCCGTTCGGCGAAGCGCTGCCGGCCGCGGATATCGATGCGTTGGCGCATTACGTGCTGTCCCTGTCCGGCCATGCAGTGGACGCGGACAAGGTGGCGCGCGGCAATCGCCTGTTCCACAGTCATCAGGCCGCCTGTTACTACTGCCATGGTGACGACGCCAAAGGACGGCAGGACATGGGCGCGCCCAATCTGACCGATCAGGTCTGGCTGTGGGCCAATGTGCCCGGCGCACGCGACGATGCCGCTCGGATCAACGCCGTGCGCCAGGTCATCACCCGCGGTCTCGACCGCGGGGTGATGCCGGCCTGGGAAGGGCGGTTGATTCCGGAACAGATCAAGCTGTTGACGGTCTACGTGCACCAGTTGGGTGGCGGGCAGTAAGCGCGGCAAAACGCGCTTGCGCTCCCGCCAGGCACGTCGCCGCGCGCGATCGTTGCGGGCGCCCGAAGTCGTTTGGCGGAACAGGCAGTGGAATCCTCACAGGCAGGCAAAGAGCTCTACTTCAAGCGTAACCCCATCGTTCCGCGATCGGTTCAGGGTCCGTTCCGCCGCTTCAAGAGCGGCGTGTTGTGGTTGGGCTTTGCCGTCTACTTTCTGTTGCCGTGGTTGCCCTGGCAGCGCGCCGATGCGCCGTCGCAGGCGGTGATGTTCGACATCCCGGGGCGGCGGTATCTGATCTTCGATCTGACCGTCCATCCCCAGGACGTCTTCTGGCTGGCGATGCTGCTGTTCATTGCTGCCGTGTTGCTGTTCTTTGCCACGGCGCTGGTGGGGCGGGCATTCTGCGGCTATTTCTGTTTCCAGACCTTGTGGACGGATGCGTTCATGATGCTGGAACGGCTGTTCCAGGGCGAGCGTCCGGCGCGGTTGCGCCTGATGCGCGAGCCCTGGAGTCGACGTGAGAAGCTGCTGAAGGTCGGCGCCACGCGGCTTGCCTGGGCCTTGCTGGCATTCTGGACGGCGCTGACGTTCGTGTTGTATTTCGGTCACGCGCCGACGTTGCTACGCGACTTTTTTACCGGGGACGCACCTGCCGCCGCCTACGTCGCGACGTTGACACTCAGCATCACCACGTTCGTGGCTGCCGGTGTATTGCGCGAACACGTGTGCACGTTCATCTGCCCGTACGGCCGGTTCCAGGGTGCGATGTACGACCCCGAGACGCTCACCGTGCATTATGACCGTCGCCGTGGCGAGGGGGCCGCCGGCCGGATTGCGGCGCGCGCGGGCTTGCGTCAGCGCGATGAGCGCCGGGCGGCTGGCCACGGCGACTGCATCGACTGCGGTTTGTGCGTGCAGGTCTGCCCGGTCGGCATCGACATCCGCGACGGCCTGCAATACACCTGCATATCCTGCGGGCTGTGTGTCGATGCCTGCAATTCCATCATGGCCAAGATGGGCTGGCCGACCGGTCTGGTGCGCTACGATTCGGAAACCAACCTGGCCCGACCGCAACCCGCGCCGGCGCGGCTGCATTGGAAGAGTCTGAAGGTCATGGGCTACGGCTTGGCGCTGGTGCTGATGACCGGCTATCTGATCTACGACATGAGCCATCGCAGCGGTTTCGAACACAGCGTGCAGCAGATCCGCCAGCCGCTCTACGTCACCCTGTCGGATGGTTCCATACGCAATCGCTACCAGATCCGGCTGACCAACCTGTCCGGCCGGGAGCAGCAGTTCACCATCGGCGCGCGTGGCCTGCCGCCGGGTGCGCTGGATCTCGGCAACTTCGAACACGTAACCATCAGAAACGGCAAGAGTGTGATCGTTCAGGCGAGCGTGATGCTGCCACCGGAACTGGCTGCGCAGACTCGCGACTTCGCTTTTGTCATCCGCTCTGCCCAGGGCGAGGAAGTGGTCGATCCGGCACGTTTCTTCACCGCGCACTGACATCCTCGCGCACCATCAACCGGGGGATCCCATGAATCTGTTGCTCAGCGTATTTGGTGGTCTGCTGCTCACTGCCGTGCTGTTCGCTGCGGCGCGCGGGCTGCGTCTGTCCGTGTATTGGGCGGCGGTGATCGGCGCCGGCACGCCCACCATCGCTTATGTCGTGCATGCAGCCCGTGCCTGGCCCGGCCTGGACGTGGTCACGCTGCACGTGATCGCCTATCCCACCCTGGCATTGCTGCTGTTCCAGATGTATGCCAAGCGGCCCGAGCGCGTCGGGCGGATGCACTGGGCGCCGAAGCTCCTAGTGGCGTTTTTCGTCGCCATCACCGTGCTGTTCGCCGGCTTCGTGCACATCGCCAGCAACGGCCTGCCGCCTGCGCTTGCGGCCAGGCTGCTGCCCGGCGCCGACACCCAGCGGGTGCACACCGGATTCGCCGGTGTGGTCGCGCACAGTCCGCAGGCCGCGAAGGTGATCGGTCATCGTCGCATGATGGAACACAAACTCGACCGACTCGGTTGGCGCGTGGAAGTGAGCGGGCTGGATCGCCTGTCGCCGGCGCAGGAACAGATCACGCGTGTCGACATCCGTGATCGCTCGGGCGCCCCCGTGGGGGATGTACGCGTCACACTCGACCTGGGACGGCCCGGGCAGGCGCCGGTGATGACACAGCCTTTGCGTGAAGAACAGCCGGGTAGCTACCAAGCCCGCTTGATGCTGGCCGGCGCCGGTGCCTGGCTCGCTCGCCTGACGCTGGAAGGCAGTGGCGAACGCATCGAATTGGAGCACGCCCTGGGCGAGCGTTGAAGACCTGAGGAGGACCTGACGGTCACAGCCTTTCGGCCGCGCTGCGAACGTGTGTATAATCCACCGGTTTTCTGATGGGCTTCGGCCCATTTTTTGTTTCTTGTCATGGATTTGCGGGCACTGATCGAACCGACCCTGGTTGGCATGGGCTATGAGCTGGTGGCGCTGGAACGCGCCGGCCACGGCCTGTTGCGCCTGTATATCGATAAACCGGGTGGCGTGATCATCGATGATTGCGTGCGCGTGAGCAATCAGTTGACGCGCCTGTTCACGGTGGAGAACGTCGACTACGACCGGCTGGAGGTATCTTCGCCCGGGCTGGACCGGCCGCTGGTGAAGGAGGCCGACTTCGTCCGCTTCGCAGGTGAGCGGGCGCAGTTGCGTCTGCACGCGCCGATCGAGGGGCGCAAGCGCTTCGTCGGCGTATTGCGCGGCCTTGCGGATGGCGTGCTGCGATTGGAAATGGACGGCGCGATGTGGGAGATTCCGCTTGCCGAGGTGGACTCCGCACGTCTGGCGCCTGAACTAGAGGGTATTACCCGGAGGAAGCGATGAGTCGGGAAATTTTGCTGCTGGCCGATGCGTTGGCGCGGGAAAAGAACGTGGCGCCGGAAGTGGTGTTCGGCGCACTGGAATCGGCGCTGGCCCATGCCACCAAGAAGCGCTTCACCGAAGACGCCGAGGTGCGTGTGCACATCGATCCGAAGACAGGGGAATACCAGGCGTTCCGCTGCTGGGAGGTCCTGCCGGACGAAGCCGGGCTGGAACATCCCGATCGCCAATACCTGTTGTTCGAGGCGCGTGAAATCGATCCCGACATCCAGGTCGGTCAGCGTATCGAGGAGCCGATCGAGGCCGTCGATTTCGGCCGCATCGGCGCGCAGGCGGCCAAACAGGTCATCCTGCAGAAGATCCGCGATGCCGAGCGTGAGCAGGTGTTGAACGACTTCCTGGCGCGCAATGAGGTGCTGGTGACCGGCACCATCAAGCGCATGGAGCGCGGCAGCGCGGTGATCGAGTCCGGGCGCATCGAGGGCCGTCTGGAGAAGGACCAGATGATTCCCAAGGAGAACCTGCGTGTGGGCGATCGTGTGCGCGCCTATCTGCTGCGCGCCGAGCGAGGCGGACGCGGGCCGCAGCTGATACTGTCGCGCACCGCGCCACAGTTCATCATCGAGCTGTTCCGCCTGGAAGTGCCGGAAGTGGAGGAAGGCATCGTCGAGATCAAGGCCGCGGCGCGCGATCCCGGTATGCGCGCCAAGATCGCGGTGAAGTCCAACGATCCGCGCGTGGACCCGCAGGGCACCTGCATCGGGGTGCGCGGCACGCGCGTCACCGCGGTGACCAATGAACTGAACGGCGAGCGGGTCGACATCGTGCTGTGGTCGCCGGATCCAGCACAGTTCGTCATCAATGCGCTGTCGCCGGCCGAGGTGACCAGCATCGTGGTCGACGAGGACAAGCACGCCATGGATGTCGTGGTGGCACCGGAACAGGTGGAGATCGCCATCGGCCGCTACGGCCAGAACGTGCGGCTGGCATCGGAACTGACCGGTTGGACCATCAACATCCTGTCGGTCGAGGAGGCGGAACAGAAGCATCAGCAGGAGGCTTCCGGTCTGCTGGAGATGTTCATGTCGAAGCTGGACGTCGATCAGGACGTCGCCGAGGTCTTGGTCGAAGAGGGCTTCACCAGTCTGGAAGAGGTGGCCTACGTACCGCTGGCGGAAATGCTGGAGATCGACGCGTTCGACGAGGACACCGTCAACGAGTTGCGCGCGCGGGCGCGCGATGCGCTGCTGACCGATGCGATCGTGCGCGAGGAAGCCGTGGAGAGCGCCGCCGCCGATCTGATGAGCGTCGATGGCATGGACGAGGATACCGCCGCCCAGTTGACCGCCAAGGGGGTGCACAACGCCGAGGAACTCGCCGACCTGGCGGTGGATGAGCTGGTCGAGCTGATCGGTATCGACGAGGAACGCGCCAAGGCGTTGATCATGACCGCACGGGCACCGATGCTGGCGCGGGAATGACGGGGATGAGCATGAATGTCGAACAATTCGCCGCGGAACTCAGGGTCGATCCGGCGCTGCTGATCAAGCAGTTGTCGGCGGCCGGGGTGACCGTCAAAGGGGTCGGAGACGTGCTCTCCGACAGTGACAAGACCCGTCTGCTCGATTACCTGCGCGACAAGCATGGCGCGCGCGAGCCCAAGACCAAGATCACGTTGACGCGCAAGCAATCCAGCGAGATTCGCACCGCCGACAGCAGCGGCCGCACACGCACTGTGCAGGTGGAAGTGCGCAAGAAGCGCGTGTTGGTGCGGCGTGAAGAGCGGGCGCCGGAAGGCGCCGCCGCGCCGGTGGCCGAGGCCGAAGCGCCAGTCGCCGCGCCGGTCGCGCCGGTACCGGTGGCTGACGTCCCCGCGCCCGTGGAAACGACGCCTGTGCCCGAGGTCGCGCCGATGGTCGAGGTGCCGGTCGAGACCGAACCCAAGCAGGGCGAAGTGCCCGCCGAAACGCCGGTTCCGCCCGTCGATGCCGCGCCCGAAGTGATCGAGACGGTGGCGGAAGAGCCTCGCCCTGCGCCGCGGCCGCAGGTCAAGCCGTCCATCCTGTCACCCGAGGAGCGGCGCGCTCGTGAAGAAGAGGCAAGGCGCGCGGCCGCTCTGCGCGCCATACAGGAGGCCGAGCTGCGCGCCAAGCAGGAACGCGAACAGGCGCGCCGTCAGGCTGCCGAGGAAGCAGCGCGCCAAGCGGCGGCGCCCGCGCCGGCAGCGCCCAGCGCCGAGACCAAGCCGGCTGAGGTCAAGCCGGCGGTGATACCGACGGTCAAACCCAAGGCGGAGCGCGGCGCAGCCAAGAAGGGCAAGGAAGAGCCGGCCGTGGGCAAGCGCCCCGGCCTGAAGACGCGTGGCGCGGTCGAGGCCACTACCGGCTGGCGTGCGGGTGGCCGCCGGCAGGGCCGCCACAAGGGTGAGCACGAACAGGCCCCGACGGCCAGCGTGGAAATGGTGGCGCGCGAGATCCTGGTGCCAGAGACCATCAGCGTCGCCGACCTGGCGCACAAGATGTCGGTCAAGGCCGCCGAGGTGATCAAGACGCTGATGAAGATGGGCTCCATGGTGACCATCAACCAGGTGCTGGATCAGGACACCGCGATGATCGTGGTGGAGGAACTGGGCCACGTGGCCAAACCGGCCGCGCTCGACACTCCGGAGTCCTACCTGGAGGATGCCGCCGCCCACAAGGAAGCCGAGCTGTTGCCACGCGCACCCGTAGTCACGGTCATGGGTCACGTCGACCATGGCAAGACCTCGCTGCTCGACCATATCCGCCGTACCCGCGTCGCCGCCGGCGAGGCGGGCGGTATCACCCAGCACATCGGCGCCTATCACGTGGAGACTGCCAAGGGTGTCGTGACCTTCCTCGATACCCCGGGCCACGAGGCGTTCACGGCCATGCGTGCGCGTGGCGCCAAGGCCACCGACATCGTCGTGCTGGTGGTGGCGGCGGATGACGGCGTCATGCCGCAGACGCGCGAAGCCATCCACCATGCCAAGGCTGGCAACGTGCCCATCGTCGTGGCGGTGAACAAGATCGACAAGCCGGAAGCCAACCCGGAAAAGATCCGCCAGGATGTCGCCAACGAAGGTGTGGTGCCGGAAGAGTGGGGCGGCGATGCCATGTTCGTCGACGTCTCGGCGAAGACCGGCGCCGGTATCGACAACCTGCTCGACGCCATCCTGCTGCAAGCCGAAGTGCTGGAACTGAAGGCACCGGTGGATACGCCGGCCAAGGGCGTGGTGATCGAATCGCGCCTGGACAAGGGGCGTGGTCCGGTGGCCACCGTACTGGTGCAGTCCGGCACCCTCAGGCGTGGCGACATGGTGCTGGCCGGCTCGGCGTTCGGCAAGGTGCGCGCCATGCTGGACGAAACCGGCAAACCGGTGAACGAAGCCGGTCCCGCCATTCCGGTGGAGATCCAGGGTCTGTCCGACGTGCCCGGAGCGGGCGAGGACGTGCTGGTGCTGCCGGATGAACGCAAGGCGCGCGAGATCGCATTGTTCCGTCAGGGCAAGTTCCGTGACGTCAAGCTCGCGCGCCAGCAGGCGGCCAAGCTGGAGAACATGTTCGAACAGATGGGCGAGGGTGAGGTGAAGACCCTGCCCATCATCCTCAAGGCGGACATGCAGGGCTCGTACGAAGGTCTGGCGCATGCGCTGCAAAAGCTGTCCACCGACGAAGTCAAGGTCAACATCATCCACTCCGCGGTGGGCGCGATTTCCGAATCGGACATCAACCTGGCCATCGCGTCCGGCGCGGTGATTCTCGGCTTCAACGTGCGCGCCGATGCCCAGGCGCGCAAGCTGGCGGAGAGTGCCGGTGTCGACGTGCGCTACTACAACATCATCTACGAAGCGGTGGATGACGTGAAGGCGGCGCTGTCCGGCCTGCTGTCGCCGGAGAAGCGGGAGAATGCGCTCGGTCTGGCGGCGGTGCGCCAGGTGTTCCGCATCACCAAGGTGGGCGCCGTGGCCGGCTGCTATGTGCTCGACGGCCTGTTGCGGCGCAACGCGCGCGTGCGTGTGCTGCGCGACAACGTCGTCGTTCACGATGGCGAGCTGGAGTCGCTCAAGCGCTTCAAGGATGACGTACGCGAAGTCAAGGCCGGCTTCGAGTGCGGTCTGTCGTTGCGCAACTACAACGACATCATGGAAGGCGACCAGATCGAGTGCTACGAGGTGGTGGAGGTCGCGCGTACCCTCTGATCTCCGGTGCGCCGAGTGTCTCGCCCTGACGGTGCCCGCCCCGTGTCGCCTGTCCGGTGATGGCCGACCGTTCCGGCATGACTTGCGTCAAACCCGCGCAGAGCCCGGCGTTGGCCGGCGCTGCGCCCTTGCCTGGTGTTGATCATGAGCGTTTCCAACAACCCCCGCGCGCGTCGCGTCGCCGAGCAAATCCGGCACGAACTGGCTGACATCGTGCTGCGCGAGATGCGCGATCCGCGCGTGCACGGCGTCAGCTTCAGCGCCGTGGAGGTCACGCCGGACCTCGAGCATGCCAAGGTGTGGTTCACGGTTCTGGGTGACGATGTCGCCGGCGCACGCGAGGGCCTGACACGGGCGGCTGGTTTTCTGCGCAGCGAACTGGCGCAGCGCATGCGCATGCGCACGGTGCCACGCCTGAGCTTCGTGTACGACGAATCCATCGAACGCGGCGCCCGGCTGTCGCATCTGATCGACCAGGCCGTGGCGGAAGACTTGGCGCACCCGCACGATCCGCCCAATGCCGATGAAACGCCACGTTGACGGTGTGCTGCTGCTGGACAAACCCGCCGGCCTGACGTCCAACGGCGCGTTACAGCAGGCGAAACGGCTGTACCGGGCGCACAAGGCGGGTCACACCGGCACTTTGGACCCGTTCGCTACCGGCCTGCTGCCGCTCTGTCTGGGGGAAGCCACCAAGTTTTCCCGGTTTCTGCTCGATGCCGACAAGGTCTATCTGGCCGACCTGCAATTGGGCGTGCGTACCAGCAGCGGTGATCCGGAAGGCGAAGTGCTGGCGCAGCGTCCGGTGCGGGTTGGCGCCGGCGACCTGCGCGCGCTGCTGCCGCGCTTCCTCGGCGACATCGAGCAGGTGCCGCCCATGTTGTCTGCGCTCAAACGGGACGGTCGGCCATTGTACGAATACGCGCGGCGGGGCGAGGAAGTCGCGCGCGCGCCGCGGCGCGTGCGGGTGCACGCGCTGGAGTTGCTGTCCTGGTCGGGCGATCGGTGCGTGTTGCGCGTGCATTGCGGCAAGGGCTTCTACGTGCGCGCGCTGGCGGACGACCTGGGAGAACTGCTCGGCTGCGGCGCGCATCTGTCGGCACTGCGCCGCATGGCCGTGGGCCCGTTCGAGATTGCTGGAGCGTGCACGCTGGACCAGCTCGGGGGCATGACCGAAACCGCGCGCGACGCCTGTCTGCAGTCCACCGACGTACTGGTCGCATCACTGCCGACCTTGACACTGGATGTCGAGGCCACCTGGCAGATACGGCATGGCCAAAGTGTCTGGCTACCCCGTCTGCGCATCGGCCAGCAACACCGCCTGTATGCGCCCGATGGCGCCTTTCTCGGTGTCGCGCAGGTGGACGACGATGGCAAGCTCGCGCCGCGACGGCTGTTGGCGGAACGATGTGCCGCCGGCGTATGACCCTGTCGGAGCGGGTCGCATTCTTGAAAAGAAACCAAAATACGGCGTAGAATCCGCATTTTTCCCGAACGTGTCCTGAATAGCCTCGGGCCACGCGATTGCATCAGGAGTCATGCCATGGCTATCACCACCGCCCAGAAGGCGCAGATCCTCAAGGAGTACCAGCGTGGCGCCACCGACACCGGTTCGCCGGAAGTCCAGGTTGCGCTGCTCACCGCCCGCATCAACGACCTCACCGGTCATTTCAAGACCCATGCCAAGGATCACCATTCGCGTCGCGGCCTGTTGAAGATGGTCAGCCGCCGTCGCCGCCTGCTCGACTATCTCAAGCGCGAGAACGCCGAGAGTTACACTCAACTGATCAAGCGCCTCGGTCTGCGCAAGTAATCCAGCGGCGGGCGGAACGGCGCCAGGCCGGCGCGCACCGCCTGCAACGCGTCCCCGCACCCGCACGGCGGGGCCCCACCCTGCACGGCATGTAAGGAAGAAAACAGCGTGAATCCGGTCAAGAAGACATTTCAATACGGTCGCCATCAAGTCACCCTGGAGACCGGCGAAATCGCCCGCCAGGCCACGGGCGCGGTGGTGGTCAACATGGACGATACCGTCGTGCTGGTCACCGTCGTGGCCAAGAACGAAGTCAAGCCCGGCCAGGATTTCTTTCCGCTCACCGTCGATTATCAGGAGAAGGCCTACGCTGCGGGCCGGATTCCCGGCGGTTTTCTGAAGCGTGAATCGCGCCCCTCGGAGAAAGAGACGCTGATCTCACGCCTGATCGACCGGCCCATCCGTCCGTTGTTTCCCGAGGGCTTCTTCAACGAAGTGCAGGTCATCGCCACGGTGATGTCCGCCAATCCGGAGGTCGATTCCGACATTCCGGCCATGATCGGTACTTCCGCGGCCCTGGCGCTGTCCGGCCTGCCGTTCGATGGCCCGATCGGTGCTGCGCGCGTGGGCTACATCGATGGCGAATACGTGCTCAATCCGACCCAGAGCGAGTTGAAGGACTCCCGCCTGGATCTGGTGGTGGCGGGCACCGAGCAGGCGGTGCTGATGGTCGAATCGGAAGCCGATCAGTTGTCCGAGGAGATCATGCTCGGCGCGGTGGTGTTCGGCCACGAGCAGATGCGTGTGGCCATCGACGCCATCAATGAACTGGCCGACGAGGCCGGCAACGAACCCTGGGATTGGACGCCGCCCGAGCCGGATCTGGCGCTGCGTGAGCGTATGGAAGCGCTGTGCGCCGACGACCTGGCGCGCGCCTACTCGATCAAGCAGAAGCAGGCGCGCGTGGCGGAAGTGGATGCCATCCGCAACCGGGTGTTCGCCGAGCTGATCAGCGACGACATGGACACGGTCGCCGCCAACGCGGTCAAGGACCTGTTCCACGCGCTGGAAGCCAAAGTCGTGCGTGGCCGTATCCTCGCCGGCCAGCCGCGTATCGACGGCCGCGATACCCGCACCGTGCGTCCGATCACCATACGCACCGGCGTGTTGCCGCGCACCCATGGCTCGGCGCTGTTCACGCGCGGCGAGACGCAGGCGCTGGTGGTGGCCACGTTGGGCACCGGCCGTGACGAGCAATCGGTCGAGGCGCTCACCGGCAGCTACAGCGAACACTTCATGTTGCATTACAACATGCCGCCGTTCGCCACCGGCGAGACTGGACGTGTGGGCAGTCCCAAGCGGCGCGAGATCGGCCATGGCCGCCTGGCCCGCCGCGCGTTGACCGCCTGTCTGCCGGGCAAGGAAGAGTTCGGCTACACCATCCGTGTGGTGTCCGAGATCACCGAGTCCAACGGCTCCAGTTCCATGGCCTCGGTGTGTGGCGGCAGTCTGGCGTTGATGGATGCCGGCGTGCCGATGAAGGACCACGTCGCCGGCATCGCCATGGGCCTGATCAAGGAGGGCAACCGCTTCGCGGTGCTCACCGACATCCTGGGTGACGAGGACCATCTGGGCGACATGGACTTCAAGGTGGCCGGCACCGTCAACGGCGTCAATGCGCTGCAGATGGACATCAAGATCAACGGCATCACCAAGGAGATCATGCAGGTCGCGCTGGCCCAGGCGCGCGAGGCGCGCCTGCACATCCTGGAGAAGATGCGCGCCGCGGTGACCGGTCCGCGCCAGGAGATGAGCGAGTTTGCGCCGCGCATCATCACCATGAAGATCAATCCCGAGAAGATCCGCGACGTGATCGGCAAGGGCGGCGCCACCATCCGCGCGCTGACCGAGGAAACCGGCACGCAGATCGACATCGGCGAGGACGGCACGGTCAAGATCGCCTGCACCAGCACGGAATCGGGCGAGGCGGCGAAGAAGCGCATCGAGGACATCACCGCCGAGGTCGAGGTCGGGCGTGTCTATGACGGCACGGTGCTGAAGATTCTGGACTTCGGCGCCATCGTCAACGTGCTGCCGGGCAAGGACGGCCTGCTGCACATTTCGCAGATCGCCCATCAGCGCGTCAACGCCGTGACTGATTACCTGAAGGAAGGTCAGGCGGTGCGGGTCAAGGTGTTGGAGACCGACGAGAAGGGGCGCATGCGGCTGTCGATGAAGGCGCTGATCGATCCGCCGGCGGCGCCGGCGGGCGAGGCCGCCGCCGTGGAAACGCCGGCGACGGAGTGATGTGCGCGTAGACCGCGCGCATCACGCGCGCGGCGCTACAGTTGCGCCGAGAGGCGGTGTTCAGCGCGCTCCGATCATGTCGAGGAAACCGCGCCACCAGCGTTTGCGGTTCTGGGTGACCAAATGACCGGGCGGCGTCAGCTCGGTCGGTGGCACGCGCGACATCACCCAGCCCGGCAGGATGCGATGCTTGCTGGAGCCGCAAGAGGTACCGAGGTGGTTGGGGTCGTAGATCTTGATCAGACGCGGCTGCTGCAGGTCGTCGGCGTAGACGATGCCGCAGTAGTCCTCGCGGTGTTCCTTGCGCAACAAGGCATCCATCTCCCGCACGAAAGCCGCCACGTGCTCGGCATCGGCTGGTTCCGCCGGACAGGGTTCGCCCACGGCATACAGATACCAGCCGCCGGCGAGATCCAGACGGCCCCAGAACGCATCCAGTTGCTGCCACGACAGCAGGCTGTACAGCGTACCGTCGAACAGTCGGTCGAACTCGGTGTGGGCTGTGCCGGGATCGTGCATGGTCGTGGAATCGGCAAGGAGAAAGCTTTGTATTCTACGCGCGTGCCCGTCGCATGCTGACGTTTTGTGTTCGAACCGGAGAGGAACATGGTCGATACGCTGTTGTTCGATGTCGATGGCACACTCGCCGATACCGAGCGCGACGGTCATCGCCCGGCGTTCAACGCCGCCTTCCGCGACTTCGGCCTGGACTGGACCTGGGACGTGGCGCTGTATGGCGAGTTGCTGGCGGTGACCGGCGGCAAGGAGCGCATCCGCTACTACGTCGAGCGCTATCGGCCCGATTACCGTAAGCCCGCGCATTTCGACCAATTGGTGGTCGACCTGCACAAGGCCAAGACGGCCCATTACACGCGCATGCTGGCCGCCGGCGGTATTCCGCTGCGTCCGGGCGTGCGCCGCCTGCTCGGCGAGGCGCGCGCGGCCGGCTACACGCTGGCCATCGCCACCACCACCACGCCGGACAACGTCACCGCGCTGCTGCGTCACAGCCTGGCGCCGGACGGGCCGGACTGGTTCAGTGTGATCGCCGCCGGTGACATCGTGCCGGCAAAGAAACCCGCACCGGACATCTACCAGTGGGCGATGGCGCAGCTCGGCGTGGAATCCGGTCGCTGCCTGGCATTCGAGGACTCCGAGAATGGCCTGCGTTCGGCACTCGCCGCGGGGGTGCGCACGCTGGTCACGGTGAATGATTACACCCGTGCGCATGACTTCAGCGGCGCGCTGGCGGTGCTGAGCGATCTCGGCGAGCCACAAGCGCCCTACGTCCGGCTGGATGCCGCCGGCGCGGGCGAACGTGGGGTGTGCGATCTGGCGCGTCTGCGCGAGTGGCTGTGAGGCGGCCGGCGCCGCTTGGGTTATCATCCCGCCCCGTTCCTCACGCTGACGAGGCGATCAGCCGCACATGAATCCACGAGAAGCCTGGGCGTTGTTCAACCGAGCCGAGTTGCTGCACGGCTCGACCGAGGTCGAACGGGCGCTGGATGGCCTTGCCGCGCGCATCACCGACGCACTCGCCGACCGTTTCCCGGTTGCCCTGTGTGTGATGGGCGGCGCCGTGGTGTTCGCCGGCAAACTGTTGCCGCGGCTCGGTTTTCCGCTCGAATTCGACTACCTGCACGCCACCCGTTACCGCGACGACACCACCGGCGGCGGTATCGAATGGGTGGTGCTGCCGCGCAAGGATCTGAACGGTCGGGTGGTGCTGCTGCTCGACGACATCCTCGATGAAGGCCACACCCTGGCGGCGGCGCGCGCGCGCATGCTGGAGCTGGGTGCGTCGGCGGTGTATGTCGCAGTGCTCGCCGACAAGGCCATCGGCCGACCGAAACCCATCCAGGCGGACTTCGTCGGCCTGAGCGTGCCCAACCGTTACGTGTTCGGCATGGGCATGGACGCCTACGGGCTGTGGCGCAATCTGCCCGCGATCTACGCGCTGGAGCAGCGCTGATGCTGGCGATCATCGGCGGCACTGGTCTGACCCGTCTGCCTGGTCTGACCATCGACCATCGACAGGTCATGCGCACGCCGTACGGTGAACCATCCGGCCCGTTGACCTTTGGTTGCCTGGACGGCCACCCGGTGCTGTTTCTGGCGCGCCATGGTCACGGCCACACCATACCGCCGCATCTGGTCAACTACCGCGCCAACATCTGGTCGTTGGCCGAACAAAAGGTCACCCATGTGGTATCCGTCGCCACGGTCGGCGGCATCGACGGTCGCCTGGGGCCGGGTGCGTTGTGCGTGCCCGATCAGATCATCGACTATACCCATGGGCGCGAATCCACCTTCGCGCAGTACAACGGCAAGCCGGTCAGTCATCTCGACTTCACCTGGCCCTACTGTGAGGCCATGCGTGAACGCTGCATGACGGCGCTGGCGGAAGCCGGTGAACCGTTCGTCGCCGGCGGTACCTATGGCTGCGTGCAGGGGCCCAGGCTGGAAACCAAGGCCGAGATCGACCGCCTGGCGCGTGACGGTGCCGACATGGTCGGTATGACCGGTATGCCGGAGGCCTACCTCGCGCGCGAGATCGGCCTGTGTTATGCCGCCATCGCCGTGTCGGTGAACTGGGCCGCGGGACGGGGTGACAGTGCCACGGGCATTTCCGCCGAACGCATCGAAACCACCCTGCACGACGTGATGGAGCGGGTGCGCGGCGTGCTGACCCGGCTGGCGCGCATGAACTACTGACACGAAGCTGCATTGCGGACTTGCCAGATGCGTCGTCAGCGGCTATGCCGGCAAGTATGGACGGGAGCCGTCAGTCATGAGCATCTTCGACGTCAACGCCAAGACGCTGTTCATCGCCGCCAATGCACAGGCGCGCGGCATGCAGCATCTGGCCCTGCGCGCGCTCAATGCCGGCCTCGAAGCCTATGTCGCCAAGAAGTATGACGAAGCCATCGTGGCGTTGAAACGCGCCGCCAGTCTGGACCCCAAGTCGGCCACGGCCGACAACGCCTACGACTATCTGGGGCGGGCCTACACCCAACTGGGCGACAACGCGGCAGCCATCCGCACCTACCGCGAGTCGCTGCGTCTCAATCCGAATCAGCCGGCGATCCAGCTCGCGCTCGGCAACGTGTATTTCATGGAAGAGCGCGTCGAGGAAGCGGTTACTGCCTACGAGCAGGCGGTGAAGCTCGATGCCAACGTGATGAACCGCTACTCCCTGGGCCAGGGCTATCTGGCCTTGGGGCGCTATGCCGAGGCCGAGCGGCAGTTCGAGCAAGTCAAGCAGATGGCGCCACGCGAGCCGCAGGCCGATACCGCACTGGGGCAGACCTACGCCAAGCAGGGGCGGACTGACGACGCCGTGCGCGCCTTCCAGCGCGCCATCGACCTGCAGCGGGACTACTGGACGGCCCACTCGGAGATGGGCTACGTGCTGGCGGACAGTGGCGAGATCGATCGCGCCCGCGCGATCACCGAGCAGTTGCAGGCCAACGACGCCGGACTGGCGGCGCGGCTCGAGCAGTATATCTATGAAAAGGCGCCGGCACGGATGGTTGCCAGCTATACCGATGATCGCTTCACGCCGTTCTTCGCCAGCAAGGGGCCGGGCACCCGTTTGACTGACCTGAGTCCGAAACTGGCGGCACCGGACAGCGAGCATCTGTTCGCCATGAGCTTTCGTTTCGACAAGCCCATGGACCGTGCCTCGGTGCAGTCCGTGGACAACTGGAGCATCGCGCGCGCCACCGCGGCCAACCGGGCCTATGCCTACAATTTCGGCAACACCCCGCCCGCGACCGAGGTTCTGCCCCCGCCCAGGCCGACCCTGGTGCTATACAACGAAGCCGATCGTACCGCCACGGTGTTGTTCGTCCTGCGCCAGAACGCGCAGGGCAACGGCACCATCGACCCGTCGCACATCGTGTTCGGTTTCCGCGGGCAGGATGTGCTGGGCATCGGCATGGACGTTGCCGCCGACGAGTACAGCGGCTTTTCCGGTTTCGCCTGAAAAATTGTCCTAAAGTTTTTCGAGACGTCTGCCGTCAATGGGCTTACCGCACGTCAATCGCGGTTGGCGGAGAGGAGAAGCCTCTCCGGAAATCAACCTAGAACAGGAGTTTCATCATGGCAATCGGTGAAGTGTCCCTCACCGGCGCAATGCGCGCCAACCTCGTCAGCCTGCAGCAAACGGCGCAACTGATGGGGCAGACGCAGGAGCGTCTGGCTACCGGACGTAAGGTCAACAGCGCCCTCGACAACCCCGCCAACTTCTTTGCCGCGCGCGAACACACGCAGCGCGCCAATCTGCTGAACGGTCTCAAGGACAACATCAGCGAGGCGATCCAGACGGTCAAGGCGGCCGACAAGGCGGTGACCGCCATCACCAAGATGATCGAGGGTCTGCGCGGTCAACTGGCGCAGGCACGCACGGCGCTGGGCGATGCAACCAGCAGTGGTGACCTGCTCAATGGCATCGCCAGCGGCTACAACCAGATGGTCAACCAGATCAACAACCTGGTGACCGATTCGACCTACAAGGGCCTGACCTTCCTGGTCTCCGCGACCACCCTGACGGTCAACTTCAACGAAACCTCGACCACCCAATTGGTCATGTCCGGCTTCGACGGCTCGGCCAGCGGTCTGGGTATCTCCGGCGGCTCCGCCTCCGGCCTGGGTACGCTGGCGTCCGGTGACATCGCCACCAACGCCGACATCGACGGCATCGAAGCCAGCCTGAACGCCGCGCTGGCGACCCTGCGCAGGGAGTCGGGCACCCTGGCCAACAACCTCACCATCCTGTCGGTACGGCAGAGCTTCATCACCGACATGGTCAACACGCTGACCGAGGGTGCAGACAAGCTCACGCTGGCGGATACCAACGAGGAAGGTGCCAACATGTTGATGTTGCAGACCCGGCAGGCGTTGGGCACGACATCGTTGAGTCTCGCCTCACAAGCGGCGCAGTCGGTACTCAGGCTCTTCTGACCGCAAGGTCGGTATCACGAAGAGTCCGTAGCGTAACGGAGCGGGGGCGAGGCGCCGTGAGGCGTACTCGCCTTCGACGCTTACGGGAGATGAACATGTCAACGATCCCAGGCGCAGTTCCTGCCGTGCCACCGCCGGTGGTCCCGGGCCCATCCGCGATCCAGCTGCCGGCACGCGCGGTCGAAAATGCACATGCCGAGCGTGGCCGTTCGGCGTCGGACGATGCCGAGGTGACCAGGGTCGTTCTCAGCGAATCGGCACGCGTACAGGCTTGGCGCGACGACGCGGTCGCATTGGGTCAGCGAGCACGCGAGGCCGACACCGCCCTGGCCAAGGCGATCGACCTGGTAAAGCAGATGAAAGCGCAGTTGTCGGCGGTCACCAAGCAGTTCCCGCCCTTCCCCGCGGACAGTGAAGAGCGTTTTCGCTATCTCAACGGCTTCAGCGGCCTGCGCGCCCAGGTGGAATCGCTGACGTTCCCGCCCGAACCCGCCAGCGAGGGTAACTGGGCCGGAATCCGCTTTCCGCCCGAACGCATCGGCTGGGACATTCCACGTCTCGATCCGGCAACGGCCGACGATGCGGCGGTGCAGGCTGCCGAGGCCCAAGTAGGACGCATCGCCGATGATCTGGTTCAACGTCGCCAATCGCTGTTCGACAGCGTTGCACGCGTGGCCGGTGGTGGTTATGGCGTCGACCAGGCGCGCCAGTTGGTCGAGCACATCCGAGCGGTTATTGCCGGCTGAGTCGGACAGACGCTGACGCCGGCAAGTGCTGGCGCGGCGGGGCGGCATCTTCAGGCAATAGTTGCCGGTGGGTTGGGCGGCTGTTGCCGGATGGCCGTCTTGATGTTCCCCATTCGACCCAGCGGGTCATGCTCTTGCGTTCACTATCAATGGATGGTTGCGGGCAAGGCCGGACGATGTCGGCATGATCGAAGCTTTGCGCTGCGTCGTCGGCGTGGGGCTTGATCGTGATGCGCAAGGTGCTGATTCAATGCGGCGTTTCGCCGAACCATAATCGCTCTGATCCTGCTTTGTCGCGCCGCTTGGCGCCACCCGGGCTCGCTGTGGGTGCAGGATTCCACCGCGTCGTTCTGCCTTGAGCCGGGAGTCGTTCTCCTGTACCTGACCGTAATGCCCTGCGTTACTCGCATGGCATGAATTCTGCTCTATGCGGTTGCCAAATCAGGCATTGAACCCATGCCGACCCAGAGCCAGAACGCTCTGGGTGGAGCGGCAGCGAACGAAGGAGAATCGTAATGGCAATCGGTGATGTATCCCTGACGGCGGCGATGCGTTCCAACCTGGTGAGCCTGCAACAGACGGCGACCTTGATGGGCCAGACCCAGGAGCGCCTGGCCACGGGCCGGCGTGTCAACAGCGCGTTGGACAATCCAGCCAATTTTTTTGCCGCACGGGAGCACACGCAGCGCGCCAATCTGCTCAACGGCCTGAAGGACAACATCAACGAAGCCATACAGACGGTCAAGGCGGCCGACAAGGCGGTGACTGCGATCACCAAGATGATCGAAGGGCTGCGTGGTCAGTTGACCCAGGCGCGCACGGCCATCGGTGATGCCACCGCCAGCGCCGATCTGCTCGCCGGTATCACCAGTGGCTACAACGAGATGATCAGGCAGATCAACAACCTGCAACAGGACTCGATCTACAAGGGTTTGACCTTCCTGGCTTCGGCGACCACCCTGACGGTCAACTTCAACGAGACATCCACCACCAAGCTGACCATGTCCGGGTTCGATGGAACGGCCAGCGGTCTGGGGATATCCGGGGGCACGGTGTCCGGTTACGGCGATTTGGCCAGCGGTGACATCTCCAGCGTGTCCGGCATCGATGCCATCGAGTCCTCGCTCAACTTCGCGCTGGCCACGCTGCGCAAAGAGTCCGGAACGCTTGCCAACAACCTGACCATCCTGTCGGTCCGCCAGAGCTTCATCGTCGACATGGTCAACACCCTGGTTGAGGGCGCGGACAAGCTGACGTTGGCGGATACCAACGAGGAAGGGGCCAACATGCTGATGTTGCAGACCCGCCAGCAATTGGGCACCACATCGCTGAGCCTGGCGTCACAGGCCGCGCAGTCGGTGCTGCGCCTGTTCGGTTGACGGTCGGCGGCCTGGCGGGTGAACCGCGTCCGCCAGGCCTTGCACGCGGCTCGATCGAATTGATTCGGCAACACACGCGAGGCGGCCTCGATGCCTTTGAGACTCACGCTGAAACCGCATGAGAAGATCTTTCTCGGCGGTGCGGTCGTCATGAATGGCGATGCGCGCACCGAGCTGACGCTGCTGAACGATGTCGCCGTGCTGCGTCAGTCCGACATCCTCACCGAGGCGACTGCGGACACCGCCTGCAAGCGTCTCTATCTGCTGGTGCAGTTGATGTATATGGATAGCCCGAACCTGGTCGATTACCATGCCAAGTTCTGGGCGCTGGCGCGGGACATCGTGGCCGAGCGGCCGGGGTTTGCCGACCAGATCGGTGCCATCGGCAAGGAAGTCACGCTGGGCAACCATTACCGGGCGCTGAAGTTGGGCAAGAGGCTGATCGCGATGGAAAAGGATGGGGTGCAGAATGCAGAGTAAGCCACTGGGTGCCTATGAGAACGTCGAGAAGTCGACCCTGGGTGGACGCGACCTCGAAGCCCACGTGCTGCTGCGCGCGGCCAACATGATGGCCGCCGCGCGCGAAGCCTGGGGGCAGCCTGGGCACGACGAGCGGTTGGAGGAGGTGCTCACGCACAACCAGAAGGTGTGGAGTTTCTTCCAGGCCGAGATCACCCAGCCGGACAACCCATTGCCCGATGAAATCAAGCAGAACGTGCTGGCGCTGTCCGTGTTCGTCGACAAGCGCATCTTCGAGATCATGGCTTATCCGGAGCCGGGCAAACTCGACATTCTGATCGACATCAATCGCAATCTGGCGGCCGGACTGCGTGGCGACCAGGCCCCTTGAAGCCGGCGCGCCCGAGTTGCGCATGTCATCCGCAGCCGAGAGCGCGCGGGAAGCGATCGAGACGGTCGCTGGCTCGCTGCCCTATCTGCGCGTGTTGGAAAGCTTGCATCGTGACCTGCAACCGGAGTGCTATCTCGAGATCGGTGTGCGTAACGGCGGTAGCCTGCGCTTTGCGGAATGCGCAGCCATCGGTGTCGATCCCGCGCCCAATCTGACGTTTCCGCTGGGCGCGCGGACACGTGTGGAAGTCGCGACCAGCGATGCGTTTTTTGCGACCGATTCGGTCTCGTTGCCCGGCCCGATCGAACTGGCGTTCATCGACGGCATGCACCTGTTCGAATACGCCTTGCGTGACTTCATGCACATCGAACGCCGGGCCTCCCGCTATGGCGTGGTGGTGGTCGACGATGTCTTCCCCAATCATCCCCTGCAGGCGGCGCGTGAGCGGGTCACCCGGGTATGGACCGGCGATGTCTGGAAACTGCGCGACTGTCTCGAACGCTGGCGTCCGGACCTGACCCTGACCCTGCTGGACACCCAACCCACCGGCCTGATGCTGGTTACCGGCCTCGATCCCGACAACACCGTGCTGGCGACGCGCTACGAAGACATCCTGCGGCACTACGCTGCCGAGGCATTCCGACTACCGCCGCCGAACGTGATCCGCCGCGACGGCGCGCGCGTGCCTGATCCGGCCGTATTGTCCAGCGTGTTCCGCGGACTGCGTGCAATCCGCCATAGCCGCAGCAAGCCGGGCGAGATGGCGGCGCTGCTCGGGTTGCTGGACGAGTCGGAGCGTTGACGTGTCGCTCGCGCTGAGCGTGGTCGTGGTCGCCTACAACATGGGGCGCGAGATTCCCCGCACCGTGCAGAGCCTGTCGCCGGGGCTGCAACGGGGCATCGCCGCCGAGGATTACGAGATCATCGTCGTCGACAATGGTTCCAGCGAGCCGCTCGACCTCGATGCGTTGCGCCAGTGGGGCGCTCAGGTGCGTCTGGAAACCATGGCCGATGCCACGGTCTCGCCGGTGCCGGCGGTCAATCATGGCCTGCGTCTGGCGCGCGGCGAACTGTGCGGTGTATTGGTCGATGGCGCGCGCATGGTCACCCCCGGCCTGCTCGCCGCCGCGCGCGCCGCGCGCGGCCTGCATGAACGGCCGGTGATCGCCACCGTGGGTTTCCATCTCGGCCCGGATCACCAGTCGCGCAGCGTGCTGCGCGGTTATAACCAGACCGTGGAGGATCGTCTGCTGCGGGAAGTGGACTGGCAGGCCGACCCGTACCGCCTGTTCAGGATTTCCGCATTCGCCGGCTCCTCGCATCGCGGTTGGTTCGTGCCGATGAGCGAAAGCAATGCGCTGTTCCTGACCCGCGACATGTGGCGCGCGCTGGACGGCTACGACCCGGGCTTCACTTCGCCGGGTGGCGGCCTCGCCAACCTGGACGTCTATGCCCGCGCCTGCGCGTTGCCCGACAGTCAGGCCGTGGTGTTGCTGGGCGAGGGGACCTTTCACCAGATCCATGCCGGTGTTTCGTCCAATTCGCCGGAGTCGAAATGGCCGCAATACCACGAGGAATACCTGCGCCTGCGCGGCCATCCCTACCGTGTTCCGGCGGTCGAGCCGATCTATGTCGGCCGCTTGAACCGCGAGGTCATGCCGCTGATCGCCTGGTCGGCACAAACCTATCTGAAAACAGGGTGAACGGACGATGAAAAAGGGGTTTGTCAGGCCGCGCTACCGGTTCGATCCGACCCTGCGCGTGTGGACCCGCGATGAATTGGAGGGCTTCGCCTACAGCGATGGCAAGGAACAGGAAGAGCGCCTGTACGGCATCGTCAGGTCGTTGAAGGATCCGGGCCTGTTCTCGCCGGAGATCGCCGCGCGCATGACCAACTGGCCGAATCGCTACCATCTGAGTGCGGCGCGCGCCAATATCCTGCGTCCTTTCCACGATCGTCTGCGCGGCGCCAGCGTGCTCGAACTGGGTTCGGGCTGCGGCGGCGTGACCCGTTACCTGGGTGAGGTGTGCGCGCGCGTTCACACGGTGGAGGGCAGCGCTGCGCGCGCGGCGATCGGCGCCGCCCGCTGCCGCGACCTGGACAATGTCCGTGTCCACGTCGACAACATCGAGAATTTTCAAAGCGACGAGAAGTACGACGTCGTCACCCTGATCGGCGTGCTGGAGTACGCCCGCGTCTACATCAAGGCCGACGACCCTACCGGACGTCTGCTGGAGATTGCGCGATCCTTCCTCAAGCCGGGCGGCATGTTGGTGGTGGCCATCGAGAACCAGCTCGGCCTGAAGTATTTCTGCGGTGCGCCGGAAGATCACGTTGGCAAGGTCATGTATGGCATCAACGACAGTTACGATGCCGCCAGTGTGGTCACCTTCGGGCGCGCGGAGTTGCAGCGGCGCATCCTGGCCGCCGGCTTCGCCCGCTGCGACTTCTACGCGCCGTTCCCGGATTACAAACTGCCGGCCCTGATCGTCTATCCCGAGGGCTTGCACGCCGGCGACACGGAATGGGATCTGGCGACCTTGCTGGCGGGCACGGTGCACCTCGACGGCCAGCCCATCGCCAGGCCGCTGTTCTCGCTGCGACAGACCTGGGGGGTGGTGGCGCGCAATGGCCTGGTTGCCGATCTGGCCAATTCCCTGCTGTTCGCTGCCCATATCGACGCCGATGCGCCGGGTGCGGAGGCAGGCGTGCTTGCCGCCTATTACCGGCCGGAACGCAATCGCGACGATGCCGGCGAAATCCAGTTCCTGCGTGCCGATGGCGGCCATATCCTGGTACGCAGCCGGCCGCTCGGCGACACCCGCGCCATCAGCGCCTCCGCCTGGCGTTACCAGGAGTATCTGCGCGGCGAAATCTGGCTGGACCGGTTGTCCGGCCTGATCGCGCGGCCGGGTTGGAAGCTCGCGCAGTTGCTCGACTGGGCGCGGCCGTGGATCGACGCGCTGGCGTTGCTGGCGCGCAGCGAAGACATGTCCGGCGGCTACACCGGCTACAAGGGTTACCTGCCAGGGCATTATTACGACGCCACGCCGTCCAATTTCATCGTCTCCCCGGTCGAGGGCGGCCGATTCTTCGATCTGGAATGGGACCTCGGCAAGCCCATTCCGATCGAGATGGTCCTGCTCAACGGCCTCATGGTGGCGGTCGAGCGGTTGGCCTACTGGGCGGCTCCCGGCGAGCCCGTGCCGCGCGGCAAGCTGGAGTTCGTCAGCTTGGTGATGGCGCGCAGCGGCTATCCACTGGAACTCGACCAGTTGCACGCGCTCGCGCTGGAAATCGCCGGCTACCGTTCGGAGTTTCTCGGCCGCGGCAAGTACGTGCCGCCACCGGGGCACATCCCGTTCGCCGACGTGCGCCTGCCGATACCGATCTCCGCCGAGGAGGAAAAGCTGGCGCAGCAGCAGGCCGCGGCCCCCAAACTGAGCCACGAGCAGTTGTTCCAACTGTGGCAGGCGTCGCATGCCTGGCGCGACCGCGAGCACGTATGGCTGAGCGAGCGCCTGGCCCAACTGCGCCAGCCGCCCAGTTTCAATCTGGCGATACTGTTGCCCGCCCACGGCATGGCCGGGCTGGGACGCACGCTGGGTTCGCTGTCCGAGCAGCTGCTGGGCGAGCGCTGGCGTATCAGCATCTTTTCCGCCGACCCCTGTCCGTTCGACCTGAGCCAGTTGCCCATGCTCGAGTGGGTCCGGCTCGGCGACGGTCCCGCCCTGGCGGCGGTCAATACCCGCCTGCTCGACAACGGCGCCGACTGGGTGGGCATGATCGAAGCCGGCGACTTGCTGGCGCCGCAGTGCTTCTTCAGCCTGAGCGATGCGATCGACCGCCATCCGGAATGGCGTGCCGTATACACCGACGAGGACAGCGTCGACGCCGACGGCGTATACAGCAACCCCTATTTCAAGCCCGATTTCAACCTCGACCTGTGCCGCAGCGCGCCCTATGCCGTCGGCGGCCTGCTGCTGATCCGCCGCGATACCTTCGCCGCGTTACGTGGCTTCAGCCCGGACATGGAAGGGGTCGAGTATTGGGACATGGTGCTGCGCGTGTTCGAACAGGCCGGCGCGGGTGGGATCGGCCACGTCGCCGATCTGCTCTATCACCGCTACATCGATGGTGGCCATTGCCAGTTGCCGGTCGAGCAGGTGCTGGCCACGCGCCGGCGGGCGCTACAGGCGCATTTCGACCGGCTGGGCCAGGCGGTCGTGCTGGGCGAGGGCCTGTTGCCCGGCACTTTCCACGTGTTCTACAAGCACCGGCGTCTGCCGCGCGTGTCCATCATCATCCCGACCAGGGATCAACCGGCGATGATCCAGCGGTGCGTGGAAAGCCTGCTGGACAAGACCGCCTACCAGAACTACGAGATCCTCATCGTCGACAACGGCACCACCGACATCGACGCGCGCGTCTTCCTGCGCGATATCGCGGAGAATCCGCGTGTCCGCGTGTTGCCCTATCCGCACCCGTACAACTACTCGGCGATGAACAACCTGGCCGCGCACGCCGCCGAGGGCGAATTCCTGCTGCTGCTCAACAACGACACCGCCGCGTTGCACGAGCAATGGCTGGATGAAATGGTGTCTCACGCCCTGCGTCCGGAAGTGGGCGTGGTCGGCGCCCGCCTGCTGTATCCCAACAGCCTGGTGCAGCACGATGGCATCATCCTCGGTCTGCTCGGGCTGCCGGCGGATCACGTCTATTCCGGCCAGGACAGCGAGGCGCCCGGCTATTTCGGCCGCGCCCAACTGGTACAGAACTTCTCCGCCGTCACCGGCGCCTGCCTGATGGTGTCACGCGAGCTGTATCACGCCGTCGGCGGGCTCGACGAGGACAAGTTCAAAGTTGCGTTCAACGACGTCGATTTCTGCCTCAAGGTACGCGAGCGCGGTCTGCTGGTGGTATGGACGCCGTTCGCCAGCCTGCTGCACGAGGGCTCCAAGAGCCAGCGTGAGGATGTCGATGGCAACAAGAGCCGCCGCCTGGAGATGTTCCAGGCGGAAAGCCAGCACATGTTCGACAAATGGCCGCGTCAGATCGCTTTCGATCCGGCCTACAACCGTAACCTGAGCCTGAGCGACCGCTCGGTGATGATCGAGATCGCGCCGGCGTTGACCTGGAATCCGGAATGGCGGCCGCGGCCGCGCATCCTCGCCCATACCGCCGACCGCATGGGCTGCGGCGAGTACCGCATCATTGCGCCGATGCGCGCGCTGAACGGCGCCGGGCGCGTCCAGGGGTGGGAGACGGGTAGTTACATCAGCGTGCCGGAATTGTTGCGCATGGCGCCCGATGCCATCGTCGTGCAGCGCCAGGTCAGCAACGAACAGTTGACCCTGTTCGAACGCTACGTGCGTAACAGCACGGCATTCCGCGTATTCGAGATCGACGACCTGATCACCAACGTGCCGATCAAGAATCCGCGCAAGGCGCATTTCGTCGCCAACAAGGACATGCACAAATTCTTCCGCAAGGGGGTGGGCATGTGCCACCGGCTGGTGGTGTCCACCGAGTATCTGGCGGAGGAATACCGCGGCTACACCGATGAGGTGATGGCCGTGCCGAACTATCTGGAGCGGGCGGTATGGGGCGAGCTGACGCCGGCGCGGCGGCGTGGCGCGAAGCCGCGCGTCGGCTGGGCCGGCAGCCTCACCCATCACGGTGATCTGGACATCATCGTCGATGTGGTCAAGGCCACCGTCGCCGAGGTCGACTGGGTGTTCTTCGGCATGTGCCCGGAAGAGTTGAAGCCGCTGATCGCCGAGTTTCATCCGCCGGTGAGGCTGGAGGATTACCCGGCCAAGCTCGCCAGCCTCGATCTCGATCTGGCCGTGGCGCCGCTGGAAGACGTGCCGTTCAACCACGCCAAGAGCCATCTGCGCCTGTTGGAATACGGCGTGCTGGGTTTCCCGGTGATCTGCACCGACATCACGCCGTACCGGGGCGCCTATCCGGTCACGCGCGTGCCCAACAAGTTCAAGAGCTGGACGGACGCGATCCGCGAGCACGTCGCCGATCCGGACGAGCTGGCCCGTCGTGGCGACGCGCTGCGCGACTACATCCGCGCGCACTGGATGCTGGAAGACAATCTGGATGTCTGGATGAAGGCGTGGTTGCCCGGATAGGCGCCTGCCCGGTGTAGTCCCGCTCAGTCCGGGGCCGCCGGTAGGTGCTTGAACGCGGTTTCCAGATGCCGGGTCAGACGCGGGGTATCGAACAACGGGCCATCGTTGCGCACGTCCCGCAGGTGATCGCGCAGTCGCCGGCAGGACTCGGGGTGGAGCGCCAGCGCGACCGCCTTGTCGGCATAGGCGTGGACATCCGTCGTGATCAGTTCCGGCAGCCCGGCGCCGGTCAGCAGGGCGCCGGCCATGCGCGAAGCAAAGGTCCGTCCGGACCGTGTCAGGACTGGCACACCCATCCAAAGCGCGTCGTTGGCCGTGGTGCCGCCGTTGAAGGGGTAGGTGTCGAGGAACAGATCGGCCAGCGGATAGCGCGCCAGGTAATTTTCCGGGGCTTCCCGGGGGGCGAAGATCAGGCGCGATTCGTCCACGCCCGCCGCCCGCGCTTCGGCGCGCAGGTTCTCCTGGGCCCAGACGTTGTCGGCCAACAGCCATAGCACGCTGCCGGGCACCCGAGTCAGAATGGTGAGCCAGACCCGGAACATCTCTGGTGTGATCTTGTAGTTGTTGTTGAAGGAACAGAACACGAATCCGTCTTCCGGCAAACCGTATTGCGCCCGGCTCGGCGTCGGGCCGACCTTGCGCTGACGGTCGCTCGGCTGGTACACGTCGGGCAGGTACAGCGGCTTCTCGGTGTAGTAGCCGCGCGCGTCCTCCGGAATCAGGTAGTGGTCGGCGATCACGTAGTCGATGAACGGCAGGCCGGTGGTCGCCGGCAGACCCAGCCAGGTCATCTGTATCGGCGCCGGCCGGAATGCCAGCATGCCGGCGCGCGCGCCCAGGGTCTGGCCCTGCAGGTCGATCAGGATGTCGATCTCGTGTTTGCGGATCAGCCGCGCCGCCGCCTCGTCGCTGAGTTCATGGATGCGTTCGAAGTGGTCCATGGCCGCGATCACCCGCTGGCGCAAGGACGAGCCATCCTCCCTGCTCCAGTCGAAGCCAAAGATCTCGAAGTGCTCGCGGTCGTGTAGTTCGAACAGCTCGACCGTGAGCATGGCCACCGGATGCAGGCAGAAATCGCCCGAGCAATAGCCGATGCGCAGCTTCTTGTGGCGATAGGGTCTGTCCGGTGCCAGCCTGGGCAGGTCCGCCGGTACCTTGGTCTGCACGTAGCGGCGCGCCGCTGCCAGTTGCGCTCCGGGATCCTCGGACAGGCTGACCATGGCCAGCGCCGAGGTCCATTCACGCATCTTCTCCTCGGCCAAGCCCGGAACCGTCTCATAGACCGGCCAAGCGCACTGCTTTGCGCGCTGAAACACCCAGTGATGCACGACATCCGGCTGATTCGGGTCGAGATACAGGCTGCGGGTCAGCGCCGCGGTGGCTTCGGCGTAGCGGCCGCGATCCTCCAGGTGGCGGCCGAGGTTGTTCAGCGCCAGGATGACGAAGGGACGTTCCTCCGGGTCATCGGGGTTGGCATGACTCTCGATCCAGTGCCATTGACCGATGGCGGCGTCGCTGCGTCCCAGCCGCTCATAGGTCAGACCCAGGTTGAAGCGGGGTTGCAGGAAGCGGGGTGCCTGCGCGATGGCCCGGCTGTAGGCGGTCAGCGCGGCGTCGTACTCGCCTTCGGAGAACAGCATCACGCCCAGGTTGAACAGCACCAGGTGGTCGTGCGTGGTGCGGTTGCGCTGCAGCCAGGTCTGGTACAGCACCGCCGCCAGCGAGGCCCGGCCTTGCGCGGACAGGGCTCCGCCCAGTTCGAACAGTTGCATCAGGTTGAGCTGACGGCGCCAGGCGCGGTCGATGGCCGCGGTGAAGTCAACAGGCTGGGGGAGCAGTGGTTTTTTTGCCATGCGGTGGCCTTGCCTTCGCTATATGAAAACTGGGCCGGGTGGCGGGAAACGCCAGCCGGCCCAGGCCATGCCGATACCGGGAGGATTACGGGAACAAGGTTGCGTAATCGGCCGGATCGAGGATGTCCTGAAGCACCGATTTCTGGTCGGCTGTCATGTCGCTGCGGTCCAGCAGCGTGAGCTTGGCGACGCCGGCCGCTGAGCCACCGTCGGCCAGGGCCTCGATCTGGTCGAGGGTGAGCTGGCCGACGTTGGCCGCCGAAAGGGCACCCAGTTGTGGGTCGGTGAGCGCGTTCAATTGCGCCACCGTAAACGAACGCACCTGGCTGGCCGACATGGCGGTGATCTGCGCATTGTCGAACTGGGTGACGTTGACCTGCGCGATCTGCGTGTTGAGCAGGTCGCCGATGTTCAGTTCGGCGAACTTGGTCACTTCCAGCGCGTTGAGCTGTGCACCGGACAACGCGCGCACCTGGGCCTGCACCAGTTGCCCGACCTGGGTGTCGGTCAGCTCGTTGATGTCGGTGCCCAATCCAGCGATCTGGGTGGAGGACAGGTCCGCCACCTTGGCGCCGAGATCGGTCAGCACCTTGTCGGTGGAGCCGTTCAGGGTGGCCAGGAGCTGCGCCGAGCCGAGCTGCTGGAGCTGGATGCCGGTAAGGCCCTTGGTGGCGTCGGTCAGCTTGGCCAGCGTCAGCTTGGACATGTCCAGGTTGCCGACCTGGGACAGCGACAGGTCGGTGAGCTCGGTCAGCTTGGGCAGGATGGCGTCGACCTGGGCGGTACTCAGGCCCTGGATCTGTTCCACGGTCAGCGCGTCGATCTGGCGCGCGGTCAGTTTGCCAAGATCGGCGGGGTCGATGCCGGCAATCTGGTCCACGCTCAACTTGCTGATATCGGCCGCGGCGGCGATGTCGCGCAGTACCGCCATCTGGCTGCTATTGAGGGCGCGCAACTGAACCTGGGTCAGACCGGCGAGCTGCTCCGTGGTCAGGCTTTGCAGTTGTTCGGCGCTCAAGCCGCCTACGCCTGCCACTTGTGCGGTGGTCAGGGAGCCGATCTGGGCGGCCGACAGGTTACCCAGTACCGCGCCGAGCTTGGCACCGGTGAGTGAGCGCAGTTGCGTATCGGTCAGCGCGCCGACCTGGCCCGCGGTCAGGAAGCCGAGTTGTGTCGCCGAGAACTGATTGAGCTGAGCCGTGGTCAGGGCCTGCAAGTCCACGTTCTCGATGCTGGCGATCTGGCCGGCATTGAGCGCGCCGATCTGGGCCCCGGTCATGGAGCGCACCTGGCCGGTGCTCATGTTCTGGATCTGCTCGTAATTGAACAGCGCGATCTTGACGCCTAGGCCCTGGATCTGCTGAGTACTGAGCGCCGCCACGTCGGCGTTGGTCAGCCCGGTGATCTGGTTATCGCTGAGGTTGCCGACCTGCGTCGCGGTCAGGTTGCTCCGGTGGGTGGTGATGTCCTGCGCCTCCAGCGCCTTGACTTGGTCGGCGTTGAGCGCTCGGATCTGGGTCGAGCTCAGCGCGTTGATCTGGGCGTCCGACAACTCGCGGATCTGTTCGGTGCCCAGCCCGGCGATCTGGGCCGTGGTCAGGCCGGCCACGTTGATCTCGCGCAGCGCGTCGAAACTCAGATTGTTGAGTTGGCTGGCGCTGAACGCCTTGACTTGGCTGTCGGACAGATAACCGACCTGCGTCGCGCTGAGTGCCGCGACCTGGTCGCCGGTCAGCGAGGCGATCTGGCCGGTGGTCAAGGCATTGATCTGATCCTCGCCCAGCGCCGCCATGTGTTCCACGGTCAATGAGGCGATCTGGCTGGCCTGCATGCGGCTGACCAGCGCGATGACGTCGTTGTCCTCGAGCGCTTTCAGTTGGTCCGCACCCAGCGCCTTGACCTGCGCGCTGTTGAGCAAAGCGGCCTGATCGTCGGTCAGGCTGCGGATCTGGTCGGTGCTCAGCGCGGCGACTTGTTCCGTGCGCAGGGCGGCGATCGCGCCGGTGCTGCCGGTGGAGAGCATGGCGATCTGCTCGTTGCTGAGCGCGCCGAGCTGGCTCGTGGTGTCACCCAACTTGGTGACGGTACTCAGCGCGCGCACCTGCGAGGTGGTCATGGCGGCCACCTGGTCCAGCCTGAAGGCCGCCACCTGTTCGGTCTTGAAGGCAGCAATCTGTGCCGTGGTGAGAGACTTGAACTGCGCTACCGTCAACGCCTGCACCTGGTCCGTGGTCAGCGCGGCGATCTGGTTGGCCTGCAAGGTCGGCAGCAGCTTGGCCACCACGTCGTATTCCATGGCCTGGAGCTGCGATGCGTCGAAATTCCGGATCGCGGCGGTGCTGAGTTTCTCGGCCTGGCCGGTGGTCAGACTGCGCACCTGGTCGGTGCTCAACGCGGCGATCTGTTCGGTCTTCAACGCCGCTACCGCGCGGGTCGACAAAGCGGCGATCTGTTCGTTGGACAGCGCGCCGATGCCATCCGCATCGGCCGTCAGTGCGCGTACCTGGCCGGAGGTCAGGGCCGCCACCTGGGTGTTGCCCAAGGCGGCCAGTTGGGTCGCGGACAAGGCGGCGACCTGGGCGGTGGACAAGGCCGCGACGGCGCTGGTGGACAACGCGGCGATTTGGTCGGCGGACAACACCCGTATGCCCTGATCCATCGCCGTGGACAGTACCTTGACCTGGGCGGCGGTCAGCTTGCTGATCTGCGCTTCGGTCAAGTTCTCCAACTGATCCTTGCTGAGCGCCTGGATCTGGGCGGTGGTCATGGCGCCGATCGCAGTGTCCTTCAACGAAGCGATCTGGTTCGGCGCCAGCGCGCTGATCTGGACCGTGGTCAGCGAGGCGACCTGACCGGGGTTCAGCTTGCCCAACTGCTCATCGGAGAGCTGGTCGATGAACCCTAGAGCCTTGATCTGGTTGTTGTCGAGCACGCTCAGGTTATCGGCGCTCAATGCCGTAACCTGCCCCTCGGTCAGGGCGGCGATCTGCGCCGTGGTCATGGCGCGCACCTGGGTGGCGCTCAGGTCGGCGATCTGGGTGTCGGAGAGTTTGTTGACATTGGTGCCGAGTGCGCGCACCTGGCTGCCGGTCATGGCCCTGAGCTGGTCCGAGGTCATGATCTGCAACTGCGATTCGTTCAGACCGGCGACCTGCTTGGTGGTCAGACTCTTGACCTGATCGGCGGAGAACAGGTCGATGGCGTCGAGCTGCGCCGTGGTGAAAGCCTGGATCTGCGTGGAAGTCAGCGCGGCGAACTGGCCGGCGCTCATCGAACGTAGCTGTTCGACGCTCAAAGCCTTGATCTGGGAAGCGGACAACTTGGCGATCTGACTGTTCTCCAGGGCGCTCACCGCATCCAGCTGACCCCCCTTGAGCGCCTTGAGCTGCGCATCGCTCAACTGGGCGCCGGCACGGTCACCTTCCAAAGCCCGTATCTGTTCGGCGGACAACGCGGCGATCTGACCCGCGCTGAGGATGGACAGCACATTCTCGTTCTGCGGCGTGCCGGGGTCGTCCTGATAGGACAGGGCGCGAATCTGCTCGTAGGACATCACCGCCAGTTGCGCCGTGGTCAGGGCCTTGACCTGAGCGCTGGTGAGCTTGCCCATCTGCTCGTCGGTCAGCCCGTACTGGACCTGGTAGTTGGTCAACGCCGCGATGTGCGCGGCGGAGAAATGGGTGATGTAGGAAGGGTCGAGGCCGGAGATCTGTTCCGGGGACAGCGCCTTGACCTGAACCGCGGTCATCGCCTTCAAGGCGTTGGAATTGGCGGCTGCAATGTTGTTCAGGTCGTCGGCAGTCAACGCCTGAATGTCGTCGATCGTCTTGCCCTTGAACGAATAGGTCAGAGGGTCGATAGGCATTTTTCGGTTCCTTCACCAAACATTCTGTTTGCGTTCCACCTGCGGCTCTCGACCGACGGCGGGCTGATCCGCGGCATTCTGCCGCGGCGGCTGGTGGACCCTGACCCCGGCAGCCTTTCGACACACGTAGGTCGGGGTGCTGCGCCGATGCGCCCTGATACACCAGCCCAACTGCATAACGGCGCGAACGACCAGAACTTTAGGGCTTTGGTGAGCAAGCGTGTCGCCGGCCGGGCGGCCGTCGAACAAGCCCATGCGCCGTGGCGATTTCATCGCAAAACTGACCGTCTCCGCATTGCGCACATGGGTACATGGAAGAAGCTGCCATCATCCTGAAAACCGCAGTTGCCGGAGATGCTGCGTGCCGACCCGGCATTCAGCCACGACGTCATGGAACCGACCCGTCGCGTCTATGCCGACAGGGCGGAAACCGGGAGTCGTTGCGACCGCATGCTGGATGAACTACGCCGCGATCGACAGGAACAGACGCACCAGTGGGAAGAGCAGACGAGCATCTGCGCGACGATCGTGTGTAGACGGAAAGCGCAGGTCTGGCGCAGATCGTCGTTCAATACGACGAGCCCGCCTGCGGCTTGCCTGCCGGCCGCTGACGAAATCAACCCAGCGATGCGCCCAATTGCCACGCCGAGCGCCGCGCCGTGCCGCGGCCGGCGCGTTGCAGTCTCGGCTCGAGCTGGCGCCAGACGTTGTCCAGGATGATCGGCTGCGCCGCGGCGGTCGGATGCAGACCGTCCGCCTGGAACAGCTCACGACGCGTCGCCATGCCATCGAGCAGAAAGGGTACCAGCCCCACCTTCTGCGTACGGGCGATGTCGTGGAAACTGTCGTGGAACTTGCGGGTGTAGGCCGGGCCATAGTTCGGCGGCAGATGCATGCCCACCAGCAACACGTCGCTGCCCGCGCGCCTGGCCATATCGATCATGCGCGTCAGGTTGTCGCGCATCTGTGCCAGCGGCAGACCGCGCAGGCCGTCGTTGGCGCCGAGTGCGATGATCACCAGGTCGGGGCGGTGGGCTTGCAGCAGCGCGGGCAGGCGGGCGAGCCCACCGGCGGTGGTTTCGCCGGACACGCTGGCGTTGACCACGCGGAAGCGCGGCTGGTGGCGTTCGCCGCGTTCGCCCAGCAGGTACACCCAGCCGGCCTCGCGCGGTAGACCGTAGGCGGCGGACAGGCTGTCGCCGAACACCAACACGGTGGCGGGTGCGGCGCCTTGCACCGGCATCGAAGCGGTGAACAGCAGAGTAACCAACAGCAACCAGAACGAACGAATGCGCATCGACATCGAACACCTCGGCAAGACCGTACATGTGGGAGAAGACCGCCTCGACATCCTGGCCGATGTCAGCTTCTCCGTGAATAGTGGCGAGACCGTGGCCATCGTCGGCAGTTCCGGTTCCGGCAAGTCGACGCTGTTGGGCCTGATCGCCGGCTTGGACGTGCCCAGCACGGGTTGCGTGCGTCTGGACGGAGACGACCTGTTCGCGCTCGACGAGGATGGGCGTGCGGCGCTGCGCGCACGCAGCATGGGCTTCGTGTTCCAGTCCTTTCAATTGCTGCCGGGATTGACGGCGCTGGAGAACGTCATGCTGCCGCTGGAGCTGGCCGGTGCGGCCGACGCCGAACAGGTGGCACGCGCGCAGTTGCAGCGTGTCGGCCTGGCGGCGCGGGCGCGCCACCGACCGGCACAACTGTCCGGCGGGGAACAGCAGCGTGTGGCGCTGGCGCGGGCGTTCGCGGTGGCGCCAAGGGTGCTGCTGGCGGACGAACCGACCGGCAACCTCGATGCGCGCACCGGCGCGCAGGTGATCGAACTGATGTTCGAGCTCAATCGGGCGCAGGGCGCCACCCTGATCATCGTCACCCATGACGCGGCTCTGGCCGACCACTGCGCCCGCCGCCTGCGTCTGGAGGGTGGCCGCCTGGTGGCCGCATGAATACGCTGTTGGGCAACGGCGGTCTGGCCTGGCGCATGCTGGTACGCGACTGGCGTGCCGGCGAACTGCGCCTGCTGCTGCTGGCCGTGGCGTTGGCGGTCGCCAGTCTGGCGGCGGTGCGCTTCTTCGCCGATCGTGTCGAACTGGCATTGACGCGCGAGGCCAATACCTTGCTGGCGGCGGATTTGGTGCTGGTATCCGATCATCCCGTGGATTCGGTGTTCGCCGCCGAGGCGCGCACGCGCGGTCTGGAGGTCAGCGCCACTGCCGCGTTCCTCAGCATGGTGCTGGCCGGGGACGGCAACGCCCTGGCCGGCATCAAGGCGGTGCAGCCGGGCTACCCGCTGCGCGGCAGTCTGCGCGTGGCGTCGGAGCCCTATGGCGTGGACGGGCCCACGCGCTCCACCCCGGCGCCGGGTGAGGCCTGGGTCGATACGCGTCTGGCCGTGGCGCTCGGCGTGGCCGTGGGCGATCACGTCGAGGTCGGCGAAGCGCGCTTGCGCGTGACCGCCATTCTCACCTTCGAGGGCGAGCGGGGCGGTAATTTCATGGCGCTGGCCCCGCGCCTGATGCTCAACGAAGTCGATCTGCCGCGTACCGGCCTGGTGCAGGAGGGCAGCCGTGTGGTCCACCGCCTGCTGTTGGCCGGCGATGCGGCGGCGCTGGCCCAGTACCGTGTCTGGGCGCAAGCGCGCCTGGCGCGCGGCGAGCGGTTCGAGGATGTGCGTGCGGCGCGGCCGGAACTGCGTCAGGTGCTGGACCGGGCGCAGCGCTATCTGGGGCTGGCGGCGCTGCTCAATGTGCTGCTCGCCGCCGCGGCGACGCAGATCGCGCTGCGCCGTTACGTGCAGCGCCATCTCGATGCGTTCGCGCTGTTACGCTGTTTCGGTGCCAGTCGGTGCCGTCTGCTGGGCTTGTACGTCGCGCAACTGGCCGCGCTCGGTATGGTGGCGGGCGGGCTCGGTGCCGCCCTGGGCTGGGCGGCACAGTGGGGCATGACGCTGCTGCTGGGCGATGCATTGCGCCTCGCTCTGCCGGCGCCGGGTTGGGGGCCGGCGCTGCTCGGCGTCGTGACCGGCCTTGCGTTGGTGCTGGCGTTCAGCCTGCCGACCTTGGTGCGGCTGGCGCGCGTGCCGGCCTTGCGCGTGCTGCGGCGTGATCTCGGCCCGCCGCGCACCGGCGCACTGTTGGCCCATGGCGCCGGAGTCGCCGTGGTGGCGGGGCTGTTGTTCTGGCAGGCCGGCGATGCGCGTCTGGGCGGCATCGTCGCCGCTGGTGTGCTGGTTCTGCTGCTGGGCGCGGCGTTGGCCATCCGGCTGCTGCTGTGGCCGCTGACCGCCTGGGCGCGGCGGATGTCGCCCGGCCCGCGCCTGGGCGTGCTCAACCTGCGTCGGCGCGGTTGGGAGACCACGCTGCAGGCCATGGCGCTCAGCCTGGGCCTGCTGGCGCTGCTGCTGCTGACGCTGGTGCGCGGCGACCTGTTCGAATCCTGGCGCGCACAGGCACCGCCGGGCACGCCCAATCTGTTCTTGATCAACATCCAGCCCTGGCAGGTGGAGGCGCTCGACAGGCATCTGCGCGCGCGTGGTGTCGACGATTTCATGTTGTATCCGATGGTGCGTGGCCGACTGACGCACATCGGCGCGCGCGCGGTGGACCCGGCGGCTTTCGACGACGACCGCGCGCGTCGCCTGACCGAACGCGAGTTCAACCTGTCCGCGCTGGCGCAACCGCCGGCGCACAACGAGATCGTCGCCGGCGCCTGGTGGCGGCCGGGCGAGACCGGCGTGTTTTCGGTGGAAGCGGGGCTGGCGCAGACGCTGGGCATCGCACTGGGCGATGAGTTGCGCTTCGACATCGGCGGGCTGCCGTTTTCCGGGCGCGTCACCAGCCTGCGCAAGCTCGAGTGGGATTCGTTCCGCGTCAATTTTTTCGTCATCGCGCCCGAGGACATGCTCGCCGATCTGCCGCGCAGCTATGTCACCAGTTTTCACTTGCCGGCGTCACGGCGCGCGCTGCTGGGCGAACTGGTGGCCGCGTTTCCCAATGTCACCGCCATCGATGTCGAGCAGGTGGTGGCGGAACTGCGCGCGTTGATGGACCGGGTCGCCGCGGCGGTGCAGGTGATCTTCGTGTTCAGTCTGGCCGTGGGCGTGCTGGTGTTGCTTGCGGCGCTACACACCCGGCGCGATGAGCGCGCGAGGGAGATCGGCCTGTGGCGGGCAATGGGTGCCTCCCGCCATGTCGTCGCGGGCGCCCTGGCCAGCGAGTTCGCTGCCTTGGGTCTGCTCGCCGGTGCCGTCGCCGCCGGTGCCGCCAGCCTGCTGGCCTGGGTGCTGGCGCAGCGTGTGTTCGAGCTGGCGCATACGCCCAACCCATGGATCTGGCTAGCCGGGCTTGGCGGCGGCCTGGCCTTGGTGCTCGGCGCCGGGCTGCTGGCCAGCCGGGGCCTGCTGCGTGCACCGCCGCTGCGCAGTCTGAACAGGGAGTGATGCGGGCGTGCGGCAGGTCAGCCGGGGGACCGACGAGCCACGATGCGGTTCGCTGCCGGACCGCTCAGCACTGCATCGGGGTGGCCTTTGCCTCAGTGGCCGGCTGAACCGCTGCGGCGCGCGCCGTGTCGCCCCGCCCACCAGCGCCAGACCGTGCCGCCGGGGGCATCACGGCCGGTCAGGATGTACGTGAGCGCGTTGTAGTCGTGCACGACCACGGCTTGCGCGCGACGTGCCTGCGGCGTACCGCAGAACAGCAGACGATCGCCGCTGTGCAGGCATTCATCGGCTTCAGGCAGCAGGATGGGCAGGTGGCCGCGTTCCAGCAGTAACGGCACGCAGGGCAGTGCCGCAGCGCCGGCGGTCGGCTCGCGCAGCAAGTCGCCCAGGCGCACCGGCTGGCCGTCGCGCAGCGCATGCCAGACCGCCTCACCGCGACGGTGCGTGATGTCCACATCCCACACCTCCGGCACGGTGTCGTTCACCACCGCGGCGATACGGCTGATCAGTTCGTCGGCCCAGGCATCGTCACGCGTGCGGGTGTGGGCCATGAAGCGTGCCAGCAGCGGGGTGGTGAGCAGGGATAGATACTCATGCGCGACGATGCCCGCCGGCTGCATGGTGATGTCGGCTGCGAAGCGTGCGAACAGTTCGCCGTTGGCGTGGCGGTTCTGGCGCGCGACGATGAAAAGTTCAGGGTTGATCTGGCGCGCGGTCATGACGATGGACAGGTTGTTGATGTCATCGTCGGTGCCCGCGACGATGCCTACTGCCCGTTCGATGCCGGCATCGATCAATGTCGCCGCCTCGGTGCCGCGTCCAACGATGCAGTCGTCACAGCCGGTGGTGTCGGGACGGGCTTCGATCACGGTGATGTGCACGCCGGCCCGGCGCAGATGGCGCACGACCGCTTTGCCGAAGCGCCCGTAACCACACACGATCCAGGCGCCGGTGGGGGGCTCCAACGGTTGCGGCAGCGGCTCGCCGGGTACGCCGGTGAGCCAGCGGTAGAGCAGGTGTTGTCCCGGGTTGTTGAGCGCCATGGCCAGATGCTCGGCGAACACCTCGAACGCGATCACCACCTCCTCGGTGCCGAACGAGGCCATGTTGGCCGCGGTGTCCAAGGTGTCGGCACGGCACATCACCGGCAATTCCGGGCGCAGTAGCTTGACCGTCACGGCCGCCGCCAGGTTGGCCTGATCGTCATTGGTCAGCGCAATGACCCCGGCGCAGCGACGGTGGCGCAGACCCGCCAGGATCAGGCTTTCCGGCAGGCGGGCGTCGGCCGCCAGCGCCGGGATGTCTCTGCGCAGATCCATCAGATCCAGTTCGGCGATGCGCTCGCCATCGATATCGATGGCCACGCACTGGCGCCCCTGCAGGTCCAGTGCGCGCAGCAACAGCGTGCCGGTCTCGCCGCAACCGGCGACGATGTGGAACGGCTGACGCAGGCGGCGTACGCGACGGGCGAAACGACCGGCGCGTATCGCCCGCTGCATGGCCGGCTCGCGCAGCAACGCGAGGATGGTGCCGATGCCGTAAAGCCAGGCGATCACCGTCAGGTAGATGGTGAACGTCGCCCATGCCCGCTGTGCGTCGCTGAACGTGGCCGGCACCTCGCCGAAGCCGATGGTGGTGGCGGTATAGCTGACGAAGTAGAACGCGTGGAAAAAGCTCATCGGCGCGGTCGGCCGACCGTCCGCATCCACGCCCGGGATGAGGGTCATGCCCAGCAGGGCGACGGCGTAGCAGACGATCAGCGTGATCAGCGGCGCGCGCATGCGCCGCAGGATCAGGAACAGCGCACTCTGGGGCATGGCGGGGCGACCGTCAGCGGCGCAGGTTGGTCGTCTCCGCCAGCAACAGGATCACCGACAGCAGATTGGCGGCGAGTGCGCCGGCGGCCAGCGATACCACGCTGGCGGTGACTTCCGAGGTCATGCCCACGTGGGTCACGTGCGTGGCGATGGCCCACACGCCGGCTGCGGTCAGCAGTTGCAGATCGGCCACCAGGCTGCTGGCCAGGTGCAACGCGCCGATCTGCGTGCGCTCGCCGAACTTCAGCACGGTGGCGATCAGGTTGACCACGATCGCCGCGAACAATTCGTGCACGTGATGGTGCTCCGGGTTGTCGATCTCGCCCAACACGAAGCCGAAGTTGAGCGTCATGGCCAGGATGATGAAGAAACCGAAAACGACCTTTTCCAGATTCATGGCGGTCTCCGAGCGAGGTTTTGCCATGATAGGCCCGGCGTCTGCGGAACGGCCATAGCCGAGCCTCGGTTGCCCTTGAAAATCATAAGAAAATCTTATACATTAGAGACTTCTAATATTCCAGTGAGAGGAGTGCACATGTTCGGCATGTACAACATCAAGGAACTCGACGTCGATTCCCTGGACGCCAACAAGGAACAAATCCATCTCATCGATGTGCGCACCGAAGGCGAGGTCGCGCGCGGGGTCATCGACGGTGCCATCCACATCCCTCTGCATCTGCTGCCGCTGCGCGCCAACGAAATCCCGCAGGACAAGCCGGTGGTGATCTACTGCAATTCCGGTGCACGTTCGGCGCAGGCGTGCGCGTTCATGGCTGCCAAAGGCTTCGACAACATGCACAACCTGGCCGGCGGCATCATGGCCTGGGCACGTTCCGGCAAGCCGCTTTCTGCGCTTTCCTGACCATGCCGGGGGCTTCCCCCGGATTGCCTGGCGTCATTGCAATCGCTACGCAACACGAGTAAATTACGCCGGCTTTTTTCAGCACATGCTAATCTTTTGAAGGAGCGACCATGAATTTCGACAAAGAGCTGGATGCGCGCGGACTCAACTGCCCTTTGCCCATCCCGCGCACCAAGAAGACCCTGAACGAAATGACCTCCGGCCAGACGCTCAAGGTCATCGCCACCGATCCGGGCTCCGTCAAGGATTTCGCCGCCTTCGCCAAGCAGACCGGCAACGAGCTGCTCTCCTCGTCCGAATCCGGCAGCGAGTACACCTTCTTCATCCAGAAGAAGTAAGACAGACACCGAGCGACCCGGCACCGCGCGGCGTCGACACCAACCGCACCATACGAGAGGTGGAGTGATGGACGATCAAAAGAAGCTGGCGATCATCGCCACCAAGGGCACGCTGGACTGGGCCTATCCCCCGTTCATTCTGGCCTCCACGGCCGCCGCCCTGGGCTACGAAACGCAGATTTTCTTCACGTTCTACGGCTTGCAGATGCTGCGCAAGGACTTGAGTGGCCTCAAGGTGAGTCCGCTGGGCAACCCCGGCATGCCGATGAAGATGCCGTTCGGACCCAAGTGGTTCAAGGACATCAACTGGAACATCCCCAACGCGGTGCAGTCCATCGTGCCCGGCTACGAGTCACTGGCCACGGCGCTGATGAAGCAGACCATCAAGAACAACGGTGTCGCCACCATCCCCGAGCTGCGCGAGCTCTGCCAGGAGGCCGAGGTCAAGTTCATCGCCTGTCAGATGACCGTCGAGTTGTTCGGTTTCGAGCACAGTGATTTCATCGATGGGGTGGAATACGGCGGCGCCGCCACCTTCTTCGAGTTCGCCGGCGAGACGGACATCTGTCTGTTC
>CAYTRH010000007.1:0-2474 GCA_964440155.1 uncultured Thiobacillus sp.
GAGGGCGGCTTCAAGAAATGGGGCTACGAGCTGGCGCAGCGCGAGTTCGGCGGCGAACTCATCGACGGCGGCCCATGGGTGCGCCTGCCCCAGGGCATCGTCGTCAAGGATGTCATTGCCGATGCCTTCCTGCAGCAGATCCTGCTGCGGCCGGAAGATTACGACGTCATCGCCACGCTGAACCTGAACGGTGATTACATCTCCGACGCGCTGGCCGCGGAGGTGGGCGGCATCGGCATCGCTCCGGGCGCCAACCTTTCCGACTCGGTGGCCATGTTCGAGGCGACGCATGGCACCGCGCCCAAGTATGCCGGCAAGGATTACGTCAACCCGGGCTCCATCGTGCTGTCCGGCGAAATGATGCTGCGCCACATGGGCTGGCTGGAAGCAGCGGATCTGATCATCAAGGGCATGGAAGGCGCCATCGGCGCGCGCCGCGTCACCTACGACTTCGCGCGCCTGATGGAGGGCGCGACCCAGGTCTCCTGTTCCGAGTTCGGCGCGGAGATCATTCGCTGGATGGATTGACCGGCGCCTGCTTGGCGCCGGGTACCTCGGCGCCGAAACGGCTCAGCATTTCGATCAGTTCATCGGCGATGGGACCCAGCTCTTCCTTCTGTCTGCGCAATCCGGCGAGAAGATGCGCAAGTTCGCCGTTCGAGCCCGCCAGCGTAGGCGGATGACGAATGCTGGGATGAGAGATTTCCATGTGGCGGCTCCTGCGCTGACGTCTTTGTATTGACGTATAGCACAGACGGCCGGCCGCGCTCGGGTTTGCACGCGCTGCCTACTCGGGTGCGCGGCGACCGGTTCCTGGCCGGTCGCCGCGCAGCACCGGCTTACATCGGCTGGATGTTGGAGGCTTGCTTGCCCTTGGGGCCGTCCACCACATCGAAGGAAACGCGCTGGTTTTCCTTCAGACTCTTGAAGCCCTTGACGTTGATCGCGGAGAAATGCGCGAACACGTCGTCACCGCCGCCATCCGGGGTGATGAAGCCAAAACCTTTAGAGTCGTTGAACCATTTCACAGTGCCAGTGGCCATTGATACCGCTCCTAAAACGAAAACGAAATGACTTGTCCAGTTCAAGCCACGACCACCAAGGGGCGACTCGTCGCGAGCAGGCTTTTTCCGCCGCGAGCGGGGAAGACTCGAGCCAAACGCCCGCTTTTTACTCGGCTCATCACCCTTCCGTCAATCGGCTTGAAAAAAAATCCGCCAGCGCCACAATCACACTATCCGGTTCATGGCAACAAACCCCAATGGCGGCAAGGCATCAGGACGATATCGCGGTGGTCACCGACAAGCGAGTGTCGCCCCCACCGCCGTTATATAAGGTGTTGCTTCTGAACGACGACTACACGCCCATGGAATTCGTCATTCATGTGCTCGAGCATTTTTTCCACATGGCGCGCGAACAAGCCACGCTGGTCATGCTCAAAGTGCATAATGAAGGCTCCGGTCTGGCCGGTGTCTACCCGCGCGACGTGGCCGAAACCAAGGTGCGCCAGGTCATCGACTACGCCCGTAACCGCCAGCATCCGCTGCAATGCGTGATGGAGGAAAACGAATGATTGCCCAAGAGTTGGAAGTCAGTCTGCACATGGCCTTCATGGAGGCACGCCAGAAGCGCCACGAGTTCATCACCGTGGAACATCTGCTGTTGGCGATGCTGGACAATCCTTCGGCGTCCGAGGTGCTGCGTGCCTGCGCTGCCAACGTCGACGAACTGCGCCGCAAGCTCAACGAGTTCATCGAGCGTCACACGCCGCGCGTACCCGGCGAAGCGGAAGTGGACACGCAACCGACGCTGGGTTTTCAGCGGGTGATCCAGCGCGCCATCCTGCACGTGCAGTCGTCCGGGAAGGAGGTCACCGGCGCCAACGTGCTGGTGGCGATCTTTGGCGAGAAGGACTCCCATGCGCTGCACTTTCTGACGCAACAAGGTCTGACCCGGCTCGACGTGGTCAACTTCATTTCGCACGGCATCACCAAGACGCCGCAGGAAGCCGCGCCCACTGCGCGCGGCGAGCCGCAGGGCGAGCACGCGGAAGGCGAGGAAAAGGCAACCTCGCCGCTTGATGCGTTCACCAGCAACCTGAACGCGCTGGCGCTGTCGGGCAAGATCGACCCGCTGATCGGCCGCGACCAGGAACTGGAACGCGTCATCCAGACGCTGTGTCGCCGGCGCAAGAACAACCCCTTGTTGGTCGGTGAAGCGGGCGTCGGCAAGACCGCGATCGCCGAAGGACTGGCCCGCCGCATCGTGGAGAACAGCGTGCCGGAAGTATTGGAGGATGCCACGGTGTTCGCGCTCGACATGGGCGCCCTGCTGGCCGGCACCAAATACCGTGGCGACTTCGAGCAGCGGCTCAAAGCGGTGTTGAAGCAGCTCGCTGGCAATCCCAAGGCAATCCTGTTCATCGACGAGATCCACACCGTGATCGGCGCCGGCGCCGCCTCCGGCGGCACGCT
>CAYTRH010000007.1:2561-45136 GCA_964440155.1 uncultured Thiobacillus sp.
AGGTTCGCGGCATCTTCGATAAGCAACACGCGCTGGCGCGGCGCTTCCAGAAGATCGACGTGAAAGAGCCGTCAGTGGCGGAAACCGTACAGATCCTCAAGGGCCTCAAGTCGCGCTTCGAATCGCACCACAACGTCAAGTACACGCAGGGCGCACTGTCCACGGCGGCCGAACTGGCGGCGCGTTACATCAATGACCGCCACCTGCCGGACAAGGCCATCGACGTGATCGACGAAGCCGGCGCGGCGCAGCGCATCCAGCCCAAGTCCAAGCAGAAGAAGGTGATCACGCCCAAGGAGATCGAGGACATCGTCGCCAAGATCGCGCGCGTGCCGGCCAAAACCGTGGCCAGCGACGAACGCAACGCGTTGAAGAACCTGGATCGCGACCTCAAGGCCGTGGTGTTCGGCCAGGACAAGGCCATCGACGCGCTCGCCAGTGCGATCAAGATGACGCGCTCCGGCCTGGGCAATCCCGGCAAGCCGATCGGTTCGTTCCTGTTCTCCGGCCCCACCGGCGTCGGCAAGACCGAGGTGGCACGGCAGCTCGCCTACACGCTGGGCGTCGAACTGATCCGCTTCGACATGTCCGAGTACATGGAGCGTCACGCGGTGTCCCGCCTGATCGGCGCGCCACCCGGCTATGTCGGCTTCGACCAGGGCGGCCTGCTCACCGAGGCGATCACCAAGAACCCCTATTCCGTGCTGCTGCTCGACGAGATCGAGAAGGCGCATCCGGACATCTTCAACGTGCTGTTGCAGGTCATGGATCATGGCACGCTGACCGATAACAACGGTCGTCGCGCCGATTTCCGCAACGTCGTGATCATCATGACCACCAATGCCGGGGCGGAGGCGATGACCAAGACCGGCATCGGTTTCGCGCTGCCGACTACCACCGGCGACGAGATGGTCGAGATCAAGCGCCTGTTCACGCCGGAATTCCGCAACCGCCTGGATGCCATCATCTCGTTCGCCGCGCTGTCCGAGGATGTCATCCTGCGCGTGGTCGACAAGTTCCTGATGCAGCTCGAAGAACAACTGCACGCCAAGAAGGTGGACGCCCACTTCACCGACGCGCTGCGCAAGTGGCTGGCCAAGAAGGGCTTCGATCCGCTCATGGGCGCGCGACCGATGGCACGTCTGATTCAGGACACGCTGCGCAAAGCACTGGCCGACGAACTGCTGTTCGGCCGCCTGAGCGAGGGTGGCGAAGTCACCGTCGATGTCGACGACAACGGCGAGATCCGCCTGGATTTCAGCCAGTCTCTGGAAACGGCGTGAGTTTCACGCCCTACCCGCTCCGCTGAACAACGCAAAGAAGTTGCGCGTACTGGCGGTCGCCACGGTCTCCAGCGGCACGCCCTTCAATGCAGCGATCTCCGCGGCGACGTGTGCCACGTAAGCCGGTTCGTTGCGCTGACCGCGATGCGGTACCGGCGCCAGATAAGGCGCGTCGGTCTCGATCAGCAGGCGGTCCAGCGGCACCTGACGCGCCACGTCCTTCAAAGCCTTGGCGTTCTTGAAGGTGACGATGCCGGAAAAGGAAATGTAGAAACCCAGCGCCATGGCCGCCTGCGCCACGTCCCAATTTTCCGTGAAACAGTGCATGACACCGCCGACAGCCGATGCCTGTTCTTCCTGCATGATGGCCAGCGTGTCGGCCGCGGCCTCGCGGGTGTGGATGATCAACGGCTTGCCGGCGGCACGCGCGGCACGGATGTGGGTGCGGAAACGCTGGCGTTGCCAGTCCACCGCCTCGCGGCGCAGCCGGTAGTAATCCAGTCCCGTCTCGCCGATGGCGACCACGCGGGGATGGGCCGCCAGCTCGACAAGTTCAGCCACCGTCGGCTCGCGCCCCTCCTCGTGATCCGGATGCACGCCCACGGAGGCATACAGATTGTCGTGGCATTCGGCGAGCGCCAGCACCCGAGGAAAGGTCTCCAGGTTGACCGATACGCACAGGGCATGGCTCACACGAGCGGTACGCATGCGCTCCAGCAGGGGCGCGACGCCCTCGGCGAAATCAGGGAAATCGATGTGACAGTGGGAATCGACGAACATGGATGCGTAGTCCCGCCCTGCTCCGGCTGGAGCGCCTGGCGCTGCACCGGGCGGTGTTCTTCACATGGTGTGGGTGTGGCGGGTCGACTTCACGGCGTTGCCCAGGATGCCCTCGATCTTGCTGCGCACCGCAGCAGCGCCTTCGTTGTCGTCGAACTGCACGCCGATGCCTTGCTGGCGGTTACCCTGGGCACCCGCCGGGGTGATCCACACTACCCTGCCGGACAACGGCAACTTGTTGGCATCCTCCATCAGGGTCAGCAGCATGTAGACCTGATCGCCCATCTGATACGGCCGGTTGGTGGGAATAAACAAGCCACCGCCCTTCACATGCGGCATGTAGGCGGCGAACAGCGCCGCCCGTTCCTTGATGGTCAACGACAGCATGCCGGCACGGCCGCTCGACTGCTTGGCGTGGTCGCTCATCGGCGCTCCTGGCACAGGGCCACGTAACGGATCAGCCAGGATTCTAGCAACAACTGCGCATTCAACGGGTGACGCAGCCAGCGCGCCGCCTGCGTCAGTTCACGCTGCAAGCCGAGCAGGCCGTCCAGATCGCACCAGCGGGCAACGGCTTGAACCTCCTGCGACCAAGCACGGTAGTAGCGCACATTTCCACCCAGCCGCAACGCCAGCAAATCGCAAACCCAGCGCGTCAACCAGCCCCAGACTTCCTCGACATTGGCCTGGTTTGCCTGCGCAATGGCGCTGACATCGAGGTCGTGCGGGCCGGCCAACGCGCGCAGGAAGCCATCGCGCCGGCGCAGGCGTTCGGCGTCGGCGTAGTCGAGCGCGCGCAGCGGTGCGCCCCCGGCCTCGGCCAACGCCGCCTCGGCCTGCTCCACCCCCGTCGCACGCAGCCAGGCCAGAGCCTGCGCGGCGGGCGGCGTGCCCAACGCCACTTTGCGACAACGCGAGCGCACCGTTGCCGGCAGCCGCCCAGCCTGATGAGCGACCAGCATGAGCAACACCCGCGCTGGCGGCTCCTCCAGCGTCTTGAGCAGGGCATTGGCGGCGGGGACATTCATGTATTCCGCCGGGTGGATCACCGCGACACGCCAGCCGCCACGATGCGCGCTGAGATCGAGGAAAGCGGTGAGCGCACGCACGCTGTCGATGTCGATCTGCTTGCTCGCCTTCTTCACCACCTTGCCGCTGTCGTCGACTTCTTCCTCGCGCGGCATCAGTTCACGGTAATCGGGATGATGACCTTTGACGAACCAGTTACAGGCGTCACACTGGTCACATGGGCCATGTGCCTGCGGTGACTCGCAAAGCAGCCACTGCGCGAGGGCTCGTGCCAGCGCCAGCTTGCCGACGCCGACGGGTCCCGCCAACAGCAGGGCATGCGGCATGGCGTTGCGATCCGCGCCAAGCGCATGCAGCCGCGCTTCGTTCCAGGGGTGGACGTTCACGCCAGATCCACCAGCAGAGCCTCGATCTGCGCACGCACCTCGGGCAGGGCCGGGGCAGCATCGATCACGCGGATGCGCTGCGGATAGCGGGCGGCACGGCGCAGATAGGCGGCGCGCACGCGCGCCTGGAAATCGTCGGGTTCCTGCTCGAAGCGGTCGGGAACGCGCACACCGACCCGCCGCACCGCGGCTGCTTCTGCGGGCAGATCGAACAGCAAGGTGATATCCGGTTGCAGGTCGCCATGCACCCAGCGCTCCAGGACTTCGAGGCGCTCCTCGGCAATGCCCCGGCCGCCGCACTGATAGGCGAAGCTGGCGTCGGTGAAACGGTCCGAGATCACCACGCCGCCGGCGTCCAATGCCGGTCGGATCACGCGCTCGACGTGCTCGCGCCGCGCCGCAAACATGATCAGCGCTTCCGTCTCGACATGCATCGGGTGGTGCAACACCAGTTCGCGCAGACGCTCGCCCACCGGCGTGCCACCCGGTTCGCGCGTCAGTGTCACCGTGCGGCCGCGTGCGCGGAACCAATGCGCCAGCCAGTCGAGATGGCTGCTCTTGCCGGCGCCGTCGACGCCTTCGAGGGTGATGAACAATCCAGTCATGGGAGTCAGTCAGCGTCAGAAACGGCGCGCGGCATACATGGACGACCGCGGTCCCTCACCGCCCGCCGCGCTGGTAACGCCAAACCGCGCGGTTGTGTGCATCCAGCGTTTCCGAGAACTCGTGGCGACCGTTGCCCTTGGACACGAAATACAGCATGCGGCTGGTCTCGGGATTCAACGCGGCTCGCAGCGAGTCGAGCCCCGGCAGCGCGATCGGCGTCGGTGTCAGGCCGGCGCGAGTATAGGTGTTGTAGGGCGTATCCGTCTGCAGGTCGACGCGCCGCAGGTTGCCCTGGTACGCCTCGCCCATGCCGTAGATCACGGTCGGGTCGGTCTGTAAACGCATGCCCAGACGCAGACGGTTGACGAATACCGAGGCGATCAGGCGACGCTCCTCGGCGGCACCGGTCTCCTTCTCGATGATGGACGCCATGATCAGCGCCTCATACGGCGTGCGGTATGGCAGACCGGGCTGGCGCGCCTGCCATTCCTGGTCCAAATGCGCCTTCATGGCCGCATAGGCCCGGCGGTAGACCGCCAGGTCCGAACTGCCCCGGTCGAAGAAGTAGGTGTCAGGAAAGAACAGTCCCTCGGCACGCTCGGCATCGGAGCCGAGCGCCGCCAGCAGTTCGTGCTCGTTCAGTTGCGCGGCATCCTGGCGCAGGGCGGGATGCGCGGCCAGCGCGCGCCGCATGTCGGCGAACGTCCAGCCCTCGATGATGGTGATGCGCGCGAGCAGGGTGTCGCCGGCGGTGATCTTGCGCAGCAGTTGCAGCGGCGTGGCCGGCGCCTCCAGCCCATAGTTGCCGGCCTTGATGTCACCAGCACGGCCAAGCGCTCGGGCCAGCAGCACGAACGCCCAGTCGTGCATTACCACACCCGCCGCACGCATCGCGCCCGCCGCCTGTTTCAGGCTGGTGCCACGTTCGATTTCGAAGGCCAGCGGATAGGACACGCCGGCCGAACGCATCGGTGTCAGTACGTACCAGCCAAACCAACCGGCCGCGCCAACGGCGAGCAGCACCAACAGCATCGACAGGTTACGCAGCGTTCTGATCATCGACATCGAGGCTATTCAACAGCGTGGCAAGACGAGGACTGATGACCGGCTGCAACCAGACTCGTTCCTCGATACGAGCGACATGGACCACGCCCATGAGACTGTTGCACAACATCACTTCATCGGCACCCAGCACCTCACCCAGGGTCAGGTCGACCTCAGCCGCGTCGATGCCGTCGGCACGCGCCGCCGCCAGCAGCAGCGCGCGGGTGACGCCGGCCACGCCACAGCGGTCGACACGCGGCGTCAACAGACGTTGCGCGCGCCAGACCAGCAGATTGCTCATGACCCCACCGATCACGCGTTCGTGCTGATCCAGCAGCAGTCCTTCGGCGATGCCCGGATCGTGCCATTCCGCACGCGCGAGCACGTTTTCCAAGCGGTTCAGGTGCTTGACGCCGGCCAGCACGGGCTGGTACCCGAGGCGCAGACTGCACACGCGCGCGCACAGGCCAGCCCCGACGTCGAGCGCACGCAACGGCCCGGGAAAGAACTGAACGATACGACGCGGCCGGGCGGGCACCGGTGGGCGGTATCCACGCGCACCACTGCCGCGCGTCACCAGCAGCTTGAGCACGCCGTCGGACCTGGATCCGGCCAGCACGGCGGCGAGATCGGCGTGCCACGACGCCTCGGAGGGACAGGCAAGGCGCAGACGGGCACAATCGTCGGCCAGTTTCGCCAGTTGCGCCGGCCACCACAGCGGTCTGCCGGCGCGCACGCGCAGCGTGCGAAACACGCCGTCGCCGTACTGCAGGCCGCGATCGCCGGGATCGAGCGCCGCATCCACCACGCCGTCGACCGCGGTGACGGCGGTCGACGGCGTTGCGCCGTCAGACCCGGGCGAAGATGATGGTGCCGTTGGTGCCGCCAAAACCGAAGGAGTTGGACAGCGCCACACCGACCTTGGCGTCGCGCGCGACGTTGGGCACGTAATCGAGATCGCAGCCCTCGTCCGCCTCGTGCAGATTGATGGTCGGCGGTACCGCCTGACGCTCGACCGCCAGCGCCAGGAACACCGCCTCGACGCCCCCGGCCGCGCCCAGCAGGTGACCGGTCATGGACTTGGTGGAACTGACCATGAGTTTGTGTGCATGCGCACCGAACGACAGTTTCACCGCCTTGGTCTCGGCCAGATCGCCCAGCGGTGTCGAGGTGCCGTGGGCGTTTATGTAATCGATCTGATCGGGATTGAGACCGGCATTGCGCAGCGCATTGTTCATGCAGCGCGCGGCGCCGGAGCCATCCTCGGTGGGGGCGGTCATGTGATTAGCATCGGCGCTCTTGCCGTAGCCGATCAGCTCACAATAGATGCGCGCGCCGCGCGCCTTGGCGTGTTCGTACTCCTCCAGCACCAAAATGCCGGCACCCTCGCCCAGCACGAAGCCGTCGCGGCCGCGGTCCCATGGCCGGCTGGCGCCCGCCGGGTCATCGTTGCGCGTGGACAGCGCCCGCGCCGCGCCGAAGCCGCCCAAGGCCAGCGCGCAGATGGTGGATTCGGCACCCCCCGCGATCATCACGTCGGCCTCGCCATACTCGATCATGCGCCCGGCTTCACCGATGGCATGGGTGCCCGTGGTGCAGGCCGTGACCATGGCCACGTTGGGCCCCTGCAGACCGTACAGGATGGATAGATGACCGGAGATCATGTTGATGATGGTCGCCGGAATGAAGAACGGCGAGATCTTGCGCGGCCCTTCTGCCAGGAAGGTGCGGTGCGTATCCTCGATCATCGGCAGTCCGCCGATGCCGGAACCGATGTTGACACCGATACGTTCCCGGTTGGCGTCGGTCACTTCCAAGCCCGAGTCACGCAGCGCGTCGATGGCGGCGGCCAGGCCATAGTGGATGAACACATCCATACGGCGGGCATCCTTGGCACTGAGATACTGCGTGACGTCGAAGCCTTTCACTTCGCCGGCGATCTGACTGGCAAACGCGCCGGCATCGAAACGGGTCACGCGGGTGATGCCCGAACGCCCGGCCAGCACGTTGTTCCAGGCCTCATCGATACGGTTACCGACCGGGGATACGATGCCGAGCCCGGTGACCACGACTCTGCGCTTGGTCAAGGCATACTCCAGATTCGGATGGGGACGGGCCCCATGGAGCCGTCGGACCCGGGCGCGAGCATCGCGCCGAAGCCGACGGAAGAAGACGATTACTTGTTGAGATGGGCGTTGACGTAGTCGACCGCCTGCTGCACCGTGGTGATCTTCTCGGCCTCCTCGTCCGGAATCTCGCACTCGAAGGCTTCTTCCAAGGCCATCACCAACTCCACCGTGTCGAGAGAGTCGGCACCCAGGTCATCCACGAAGGACGACTCCAGCTTCACATCGGCTTCATTGGCGCCCAGCTGCTCGGCGACGATCTTCTTGACACGCTGTTCGATATCACTCATCTAAAACTCCCTACGGGTAGGAAAAAAGCGGTGGCATTCTAGCAGCCCGGCGCGGTTATTTCATCGTGCGCCGACCCGCGCGCTTCACACCACCGACCAGTCATCAATCCATGTACATACCGCCGTTGACGTGCAGCGTCGAACCGGTGACGTAACCCGCACCGTCGCTGGCGAGATAGGCCACGGCGCGCGCGATGTCCTCAGCCGCGCCCAGGCGGCCCAGCGGTATGCGCTCCAGCAGCCGGGCGCGTGCTGCATCCGGCAGCGCACGGGTCATGTCGGTATCGATGAAGCCCGGCGCGACACAGTTGACCGTGATGCCGCGACTGCCGACCTCCTGGGCCAGCGACTTGGAGAAGCCGATCATGCCTGCCTTGGCCGCGGCGTAATTGGTCTGCCCGGCATTGCCGGCCACGCCGACCACCGAGGCGATACTGATGATGCGGCCGTAGCGCGCCTTCATCATCGGCCGGAGCACCGCGCGCGACATACGGAACACGGAAGCGAGGTTGGTCTCCATGATCGCCTGCCATTCCTCGTCTTTCATGCGCATCAGCAGGTTGTCGCGGGTGATGCCGGCGTTGTTGACCAGGATGTCGATGCGCCCGTGACGCCGGACGAGATCATCGACCCGGGCATCGACCTCGCTGGCGACGGTCACGTCCAGTTTGACGCCTTCACCGGCATAGCCGGCTGCCGCCAGATCGGCGCCGATGGCTACGGCGCCGGCCTCGCTGGTGGCGGTGCCGATCACGGTCGCGCCAGTGCTGGCCAGCTCGTGCAGGATGGCCTTGCCGATGCCGCGCGATGCGCCGGTGACCAAAGCGACCCTGGATTGCCTGTTGCCCTGCTCAGTCATGGTTTCATTCCTGGTTGATGCGATTGATCGTCTCGTCCAATGCCGCGGCGTCGTTCAGCGCGATGCCGGGCACGGCATCGAGGATGCGTTTGTTGAGCCCGGCCAGCACCTTGCCCGGCCCGCATTCGACGATCAGACCGACGCCCCGATCGGCAATGGCGCGCATACTCTCCACCCAGCGCACCGGACTGTGCAGTTGGCGTACCAGCGCGTCGCGGATCGCCGCCGGCGCAGTGTGCTCGGCCACGTCGGCGTTGTGCAGCACGGCAACGGACGGCGTACGCAGTTCGATCGAGGCCAGCGCCTCGGCCAGACGCTCGGCGGCCGGGCGCATCAGCGCACAGTGCGACGGCACCGACACCGGCAGCGGCAGGGCGCGCTTGGCACCATGTTCCTTGGCCAACGCACAGGCGCGTTCCACCGCGGCCCGCGCGCCGGCGATCACCACCTGGCCCGGCGCATTGAAATTGACCGGCTCCAGCACCTCGTCCGCGGCCGCCTGGGCACACAGTGCGCGCACCGCATCGTCGTCCAGTCCGAGGATCGCGGCCATGCCGCCGGCCCCCTCCGGCACTGCCGCCTGCATCGCTTCGGCACGCAAGCGCACCAGGCGCACGGCGTCGGCGAAACCCAACGCCTCTGCGCACACCAGGGCGGTGTACTCGCCCAGACTGTGGCCGGCCATCACGTCCGGCACGGGACCGCCCCGTTCACGCCACAGTCGATACACCGCGACGCCGGCCGCCAGCATCGCCGGCTGCGTGTTGACCGTCTGATTGAGTTCTTCCGCCGGTCCATGGGTGACCAGTTGCCACAGATCGAGACCGAGCAGGTCACCCGCTTGCGCGAAGGTGTCGCGCACGATGGCCGCCTCGCCGTAGGCGGCCATCATGCCCACGCTCTGCGAGCCCTGGCCGGGAAAGGTGAAGGCAAGTTGCATGATCAGAACCTTACGAGCACGGAACCCCAGGTGAAACCGCCGCCGAAGGCCTCCATGAGCAGCAGTTCGCCGCGCTGGATGCGGCCTTCGCGCACGGCAGTGTCGAGTGCCAGCGGAATGGATGCGGCCGAGGTGTTGCCGTGACGGTCGACGGTCACCACCACGCGTTCCATACCCATGCCCAGTTTGCGCGCGGTGGCCTGGATGATGCGGATGTTGGCCTGGTGCGGCACCAGCCAGTCGATGTCCTGCTTGCCCAGACCGTTGGCCTCCAGCGTCTCGTCGACGATGGCGTCGAGCGTGTTGACCGCCATCTTGAACACGGCGTTGCCGGACATGCGCATGTAGCAGGCGCCCTCCTTCTTCAGCGACACGCCGCCGTCGACGAACAGCAGATCCTGATAGCGGCCGTCGGCATGCAGATGAGTGGCGACGATGCCCGGCCTATCGGCGGCGCGCAGCACCACGGCGCCGGCGCCGTCACCCCACAGGATGCAGTTGCTGCGGTCGGTCCAGTCGGTGATGCGTGACAGGGTTTCGGCGCCGACCACCAAGGCGCTTTCCACCTGACCGGAGCGAATGAACTGGTGCGCCACCGACAGCGCATAGACGAAGCCGCTGCATACCGCCTGCACGTCGAACGCCGGGCAGGCATTGGTGATGCCCAGCTTGGCCTGGAGCACGCAGGCGGTGCTGGGAAACACGCGGTCGGGCGTGGTGGTGGCGACCACGATCAGGCCGATGTCGCCGGCTTCCATGCCGGACGCCTCCAGTGCCCGTTCGGCCGCGCGCAGCGCCAGGTCGCTGGTCAGTTCGCCGTCCGCAGCCAGATGGCGCTCACGGATGCCGGTACGCTCTTCGATCCACGCGCTGGTGGTGTCGATGCGGGTCTCCAGTTCGGCGTTGGTGAGGATGCGTGCCGGCAGGTAACTGCCGGTGCCAATGATGCGGGCGTGCACGGTCAAGCCGGCTCTCCTTGCTCGGGTTGGATGCGGTGCGCGCCGATCTGCTCGGCGATGCGCCGCAGCAAGCCGCCACGCACCTCCTCGGCCGCCTTGGCCACGGCCTGTTCGAAGGAAAATGCGTCAGCGGAACCATGGCTCTTGATGATGACGCCGTTCAGTCCGAGCAGGCTGGCACCATTGTAGCGGCGTGGATCCAGTTTGCGCTTGAACGCGCGCAGCACCGGCAACGCCGCCAGTCCGGCCAGACGGGTCAGCGGATTGCGGCGGAATTCGCCACGCAACTGGTCGGCGATCAGTTTGGCCAGTCCTTCCGATGTCTTCAGCGCGACGTTGCCGACGAAGCCGTCGCACACCACGACATCGACGGTGCCCAGGTAGATGTCGTCGCCCTCTACATTGCCGTGGAAATTGAGCGGGCTGGCGCGCAGCAGATCAGCCGCGCGCTTGACCACGTCATTACCCTTGATCTCCTCTTCGCCGATGTTGAGCAGGCCGACGCTGGGGCGATCCTTGTGCTCGACCGCAGCAACCAGTGCCGCGCCCATCACCCCGAACTGATACAGATGCTCGGGCTCGCAGTCGACATTGGCACCCAGATCCAGCATGTAGGTCTTGCCGCGCCGGGATGGCAACGTGGTGGCGATGGCGGGACGATCGATGCCGGGCAGAGTCTTGAGCACGAAGCGGGATACCGCCATCAACGCGCCGGTGTTGCCCGCGGACACGCCGGCGTCCGCCTCGCCGCGCTTGACCAGATCGGCGGTCACGCGCATGGAGGAATCCTTCTTGCCGCGCAGCGCAACGGCCAGCGGGTCGTCCATCTTGACCACCTCGCTGGCGTGATGGATGCGCAGCCGCGGACCGACGGCGGCCCGATGCGCCTTCAACTCGGCAGCAATGGCGCCTTCCAGGCCGACCAGCACGATGTTGACGTCCGCCTCGCGCCGCAGAAAAGCCAAAGCCGCCTTGACGGTGACATGGGGCCCGTGGTCGCCGCCCATGGCGTCGATGGCGATGGTGATATCGCGCATGATCGATCAGCCACGACACGTTCGGCCATGGCCGCCAGCGGGGTGGATCAGCCGTTGTCGTCCTTGCCGGCGATGACCTTGCGGCCACGGTAGTAGCCGTTCGGACTGATGTGATGACGCAGATGCACCTCGCCGGTGGTCGGTTCCACGGCGGTGGGCGGGTTGCTCAGAAAGTCGTGGGCGCGGTGCATGCCGCGCTTGGACGGAGACTTCTTGTTCTGTTGGACGGCCATGTGTCAACTCCTGTTCATTCAATACTCGATCACACCTGCCATGTCGCCGCGGGCTCGCAGGCGCCGTCGGCATGGCGTGGCACCGCCGGCAGGCTCAGCAATATCTCGTCTTCGATCAGCGCCGGCAAATCCATGTGCCGTTCCGCCACCAGCGCATCCAGCAGGGGGTCATCCCTTTCCCAGCGGGCCAACTCGGCTTCGTCACGAGCCACCGGTAACACGCTGTCCAGGGACACCATATGCGCGTACTCGCCCAGACAGCGCTGACACACCAGACGCAGCGTCGCGGAAACTTCCAGCCGCAACACCGGTCGACCCCGTTCGGTTGCACCGGAGAGCCGGTATTGCACCGCACCATCCTCCGGCCGCAAACTGTCGCCCAAGCGCGGCAGCAGTTCGGCATCGAGCGTTCCGGACTCGCTGGCGCCGGATCGGGCGAAATGCAGACTGTCTCCCGAGAACACCGTTGGGCCGTGCGATCCGTGCAGAGATAAGCCGCGAATGGTAAGCTTGCCCGTTCTTTTTGTCAAAAACGATGCCAACGCAAAGGCTCTGAGCGTGATCAAAAAGATACTTATCGCCAACCGGGGCGAAATCGCCGTGCGCATCGTGCGCGCCTGCAAGGAGATGGGCATCAAGTCGGTGGCCATCTACACTGACGCCGACCGGCACGCATTGCACGTCAAGAAGGCCGACGAGTCCTACAACATCGGCTCCGATCCGGTGCTCGGCTATCTCAACGCGCACAACATCGTCAATCTGGCGGTCGCCTCCGGCTGTGACGCGCTGCACCCCGGTTACGGTTTCCTGTCGGAGAACCCGGTGCTGGCGGAAGTGTGCGCGCGCCGGGGCATCAAGTTCATCGGTCCGTCGCCGAAGGTGATCACGCGCATGGGCGACAAGATCCAGGCGCGCCAGGCCATGATCAAGGCCGGCATCCCGGTGGTGCCGGGCTCGGAGCACAATCTGGAGAGCGCCCAGGAGGCGCTGGCGCTGGCACGCAAGATCGGTTATCCGGTGATGCTCAAGGCCACCAACGGCGGCGGCGGACGCGGCATCCGCCGCTGCGATTCGGACGACGAGCTGGTGAAGAACTATGACCGGGTGGTGTCCGAGGCGAGCAAGGCATTCGGCAAACCGGAAGTGTTCCTCGAACGCTGCGTGGTCAATCCCAAACATATCGAAGTTCAGGTACTGGGCGACAGCCACGGCAATTGCGTACACCTGTACGAGCGGGACTGCTCGATCCAGCGGCGCAACCAGAAGCTGATCGAGATCGCGCCGTCGCCGCAGTTGACCGACGCGCAACGCGAATACATCGGCAAACTGGCGGTGCGCGCGGCCAAGGCGGTGGGTTACGAGAACGCCGGCACCGTGGAGTTTCTGCTGGACAGCGACAACCAGTTCTACTTCATGGAAATGAATACCCGCCTGCAGGTGGAACACACGGTGACCGAGAACATCACCGGCATCGACATCGTGCAGGAGCAGATCCGCATCGCCAACGGTCTGCCGCTGCAATACAGGCAGGACGGCATCCGCTACCGCGGCTATGCCATGGAGTTCCGTATCAACGCCGAAGACCCGAAAAACGGCTTCCTGCCCAGCTTCGGCCGCATCACGCGCTATTACGCGCCGGGTGGTCCGGGCGTGCGCACCGACGCGGCGATGTATTCCGGCTACACCATCCCGCCTTATTACGACTCGATGTGCGCCAAGTTGACGGTATGGGCGCTGACCTGGGAAGGCGTGATCGAGCGCGGTCGGCGCGCCCTGGACGACATGGGCGTATACGGCGTGAAGACCACCATTCCGTATTACCAGGAAATCCTGAAGAACCCGGAATTCCGCTCCGGGCGGTTCAACACCGGCTTCGTCGAAGCGCATCCGGAACTGTTGAACTATGCCGTGCGTCACCCTCCGGAAATGGTCGCCGCCGCCATTTCCGCCGCCATCGCCGCCCATCTGGGCATCTGAGACGGATGAACCGCCATGCCTCAAATCAAGATATCCGAACTGGTGCTGCGCGACGGTCACCAGTCCCTGATCGCCACCCGTATGCGCACCGAGGACATGCTGCCGATCTGCGCCAAGCTGGACCGCGTCGGCTTCTGGTCACTGGAAGCCTGGGGCGGCGCCACTTTCGACGCCTGTGTGCGTTTCCTCAAGGAAGATCCCTGGGAGCGCCTGAAGAAGCTGCGTGCAGCGCTGCCCAACACGCGCATCAACATGCTGCTGCGCGGCCAGAACCTGCTGGGCTACCGCCATTATGCCGACGACGTGGTGCGCGCCTTCGTGCAGAAGGCGGCCGACAACGGCGTCGACGTGTTCCGTGTGTTCGACGCGATGAACGACACGCGAAACATGAGGGTGTCCATCGAGGCGGTGAAGAAGGCAGGTAAACACGCGCAAGGCACGATCTGCTACACCGTCAGCCCGGTGCATGACATTCCCTATTTCGTGGCCATGGCGCGCACGCTGGCCGACATGGGTGTGGACTCCATCGCCATCAAGGACATGGCCGGACTGCTGACACCCTATGTCGCCTACGATCTGGTCAAAGCCATCAAGGCCGCAGTGGACCTGCCGGTCAACACCCACAGCCATGCCACGGCCGGGCTGTCGACCATGGTGCATCTGAAGGCGGTGGAGGCGGGCGCGGATGTGATCGACTGCTGCATCTCGGCGTTCTCCGAAGGGGCCAGCCACGCCACCACGGAAAGCATGGTCGCGGCCTTGCAGGGTTCCGACTACGACAGTGGGCTGGATCTGCCGCTGCTACAAGAGATCGCCGCCTATTTCCGCGAGGTGCGCAAGAAATATTGGCAGTTCGAGATGGAGGATCACTTCGTCGACACCCGCATTTTGCTGTCGCAGGTGCCCGGCGGCATGATCTCCAATCTGGCCAACCAGTTGAAGGAACAGGGCGCGCTCAACCGCATGGACGAGGTCATGGCGGAGATCCCGCGGGTGCGCGAGGATCTGGGCTATCCGCCGCTGGTCACGCCGACGTCGCAGATCGTCGGCACCCAGGCCGTGCTCAACGTGCTGACCGGGGGGCGTTACAAGTCGGTCACCAACGAGGTCAAGAGTTATCTGCTCGGTCGATACGGTGCCGCGCCGGGCAAGGTCAACGAAGAAGTGCGCAAGCTCGCGGTCGGCAACCAGGAAGTCATCACCTGCCGCCCGGCCGATCTGATCGGCGACGAACTGGACAAGTTGCGCACCGAGGCCGAGGGCCTGGCCAAGTGTGACGAAGACGTGCTGACCTACGCCATGTTCCCGGATCTGGGCCGCACTTTCCTGCAGGAGCGCGCCGCCGGCTCGCTGACGCCGGAACCGCTGCTGCCGCCCGAGGCCCGCCATGCCGCGGAAACCGGCGGCGCCCACTACGCGCCCAACGAGTTCAAGGTCACACTGCACGGCGAGACCTATCACATCCGTATCAAGGGCACCGGCCAGCCGGGTGAAGCCGAACGTCCGTTCTACGTGCATGTCGATGGCGTCGCCGAGGAAGTGCTGGTGGAAACGCTGGACGAGATCGAGGTGCGTCCGGCTGGCGGCGGCACCAGCACCCGCAAGAGCGCGGACAAGAAGCAGGCCGCCGCGGGCAAACGTCCCAAGCCCACCCATGCCGGCTGTGTGACCACCGCCATGCCCGGCACCATCGTCGACGTGCTGGTGCAGATCGGCCAGAAAGTAACGGCCGGCAGCGGGGTGCTGGTCATCGAGGCGATGAAGATGGAAAACGAGGTGCAGGCGCCGGTGTCCGGCAGCGTCATCGGCATCTTCGTCGCCAAAGGCGACGCGGTGACGCCGGATCAGGTGCTGGTGGAGATACAACCCGAATGAACGAGCCGGTAACCGGCAGCGGCTGGATTTCCGGCCGCGGCCGGATGCGCGTTCGGCGCGACCCACCCTGTGCCCACGCCTGACAAACCCATGCGCCTCATCCTCGCCTCCACCTCGCCCTACCGGCGTGAACTGCTCTCGCGCCTGGGCGTTCCGTTCGAGACGGTCGCGCCCGAGGTCGACGAAACGCCGCTGCCTGGCGAATCGCCCGACGACACCGCGATGCGCCTATCCCTGCTGAAAGCGCAGGCGGTCGCCCGGCACCATCCTGACGCGCTGATCATCGGTTCCGACCAAGTGGCGCTGCTGGACGGCGAACAGCTCGGCAAGCCGGGGGATCACGCCAACGCAGTGGCCCAGTTGCGCCGCATGCGCGGCAAGACGCTGGAGTTCCACACCGCGCTGACCGTGCTCCATGCCGCCAGCGGCCGCGCGCAGACCGCCAACGTGCCGGTGCGACTGGTCATGCGCAACTACAGCGATGCGCAGATCGAAGCCTATCTGCGCAAGGACCAGCCTTATGACTGCTGCGGCAGCGCGCGCAGCGAGTCGTTGGGCATCGCGCTGATCGCCCGCTTCGAGACCGAGGATCCCAATGCGCTGGTCGGCCTGCCGCTGATCAAGCTGACGGAGATGCTGGCCAACGAAGGACTGGACGTGCTGACCTGGCCGGCTTGATGTGCACGGCACGCTCTATCTGATTCCGACCCCGCTGGGCGACACACCACCGGCGCAGGTGCTGCCGGCGGAAACCTTGGACGTGGCCACCCGGCTGCGCAGCTTCGTGGTCGAACAGGCCAAGAGCGCGCGCGCCTTCCTGCGGCAACTGCCCATGGGCGTGCCGTTACAGACACTCACCCTGCGCGAACTGAACGAACACACGCCGTCGGCGCAGTTGCCGATGTTGCTGGCGCCGCTGCTGGCCGGGGAGGACATCGGTCTGCTGTCGGAGGCCGGCTGTCCGGCAGTGGCCGACCCCGGCGCCGCACTGGTGCGCCTGGCGCATCGGGCCGGCATCCCGGTGCGGCCGCTGGTGGGGCCATCCGCCATCCTGCTGGCGCTGATGGGCTGCGGGCTGATCGGCCAGCGGTTCGCCTTTCACGGCTATCTGCCGGTGCAGGCGGACGCGCGTCAACGCGCCTTGCAGGCGTTGGAGCAGCGTGCCGCGCGCGATGACGCCGTGCAGGTTTTCATCGAGACCCCTTACCGCAATGCGGCGATGTGGCAGGCCATCGTCACCGCCTGTGCAGCGGACACCCTGCTATGCGTGGCCGCCGATCTGACCATGCCCACCCAGAGCATCGACATGCGCACGGTTGCCGACTGGCGTGGCCAGCCGCCCGATCTGGCGCGCCGGCCTGCCGTGTTCCTGCTGTACCGCGCGCCGGCGGCGCACGAACGACACGGCCACGGTCATGAACGCCCGCACGGGCGGACGCATCAGGCCGGGAATACGCCGGTGGACAGATAACGGTCGCCGCGATCGCAGACGATGGACACGATCACGGCGTCTTCCACCTCGCGCGACAATTGCAGCGCCGCCCACAGCGCGCCGCCCGAAGACACGCCGGCGAAGATGCCCTCCTCGCGCGCCAGGCGGCGCATGGTGTCCTCGGCATCGGCCTGCGAAACGTAGATCATGCGATCGACGCGCGAGTAATCGCAGATGCTCGGCACATACTCCGGCGGCCACTTGCGGATGCCCGGGATCTGCGCGCCATCCTGCGGCTGCACGCCGATGATCTGGATGTCGGCGTTGCGCTCCTTGAGGTAGCGCGAACAGCCCATGATGGTGCCGGTGGTGCCCATGCTGGAGACGAAATGGGTGATGCGCCCGTCGGTATCACGCCAGATCTCAGGGCCGGTGCCCTCGTAGTGGGCCTGCGGATTGTCCGGGTTGGCGAACTGGTCGAGGATCTTGCCGCGCCCTTCGCGCTGCAGGCGTTCGGCCAGATCGCGCGCGCCCTCCATGCCCTCGGCCTGGGACACCAGCACCAGTTCGGCGCCGAACGCCGCCATGGTCTGGCGCCGTTCCAGCGACAGATGCTCGGGCATGATCAACACCATGCGGTAACCGCGAATGGCCGCGGCCATGGCCAGGGCGATGCCGGTGTTGCCGCTGGTGGCCTCGATCAGCGTGTCGCCCGGCCGGATGTCGCCGCGCGCCTCGGCGCGCATGATCATGGACAGCGCCGGACGATCCTTGACCGATCCGGCGGGATTGTTGCCCTCCAGCTTGACCAGCACGACGTTGCGGGTCTCGCCCGGCATGCGGCGCAGACGCACCAAGGGCGTATTGCCGACAAAGTCCTCGATGGTCTTGTAGGCGTTCATGGCTGCGCGATGTCCCTGGCGATGGCCGCGAGCGCGGCGGCGGGATCCGGCGCCTGCGTGATCGGGCGGCCGATCACCAGATAGTCGGCGCCGGCGCGCAACGCCGCGGCCGGCGTCAGCACGCGCGTCTGATCGCCGGCGCCGCTGCCGACCGGACGGATGCCCGGCGTCACCAGCAAGAAGTCCGGTCCCAGCCGCTGGCGCAACATCGGCGCCTCGCGCGCCGAACAGACCACGCCGTCCAGGCCGGCGACACTGCTCAGCACGGCCAGGCGGGCAACCTGGGTGGCGGCATCGTCGGCAATGCCGATGGCGTGCAGCTCGTCATCGCTCATACTGGTCAACACCGTCACCGCGATCAGCCGGGGCCGCGCGGCCATGCCCTCCAGCACCTCGCGCGCCGCCGCCAGCATGCGCGCACCGCCGGCCGCATGCACGTTGAGCATCCACACACCCAGACGCGCGGCCGCCCTGCAGGCCGCCGCCACGGTATTGGGAATGTCGTGAAACTTGAGGTCGAGGAACACCGCATAGCCGCGCTCCACCAGCTCGGCGACGAACGCCGGCCCAGCCGCGACGAACAGCTCCTTGCCCACCTTGAGCCGGCACAGCTCCGGGCGCACGCGCGCGACGAAGGCACGCGCCGCGTCGGCATCGGGGTAATCCAGCGCGACGATGATGCGTCCACCGGCATCAGTCATGTTCCATCCTTTCCGGCGGTATGCTCTCCCAGCGCGCGCAGGCCGGGCATTGCCAGAAGAACTGGCGCGCCTTGAAACCGCAGCCGCCACACTGGAAGTAGGCCGAACGGCTGACCTGACGATGCACCAGGTCCTGCGCCATACGGAACTCCACCGCCTCGGGCTCGACCGCGTTGCGCGCCTGTAGATAATCGTCCAGCACGCGCAGGCTGGGTTGGCGTTTCAGCGTTTCGGCCGCGAGTGCGCGCGCGGCTTCCCAGCCGCGCTGCTCGGCGACGGTCTGGAACAGCAGGTGGGAGAGATCGGCGCTGGGCCGCAACTGCAGATAGCTGCGCAGCAAGTCGATGCCCTGATCGACGCGGCCCAGGCGCTGGTAAGCGGCCAGCAGTCGTTCGGCGACGATGGGCAGATAGGCGGGATTGTCCTGCTCCAGCCGACGCCAGGCGGCGATCGCGGCCGCGTCGTCGCCCTGGCGGGCCTCGATGTCGCCCAGCAGCATGCGGGCTCGCGCCGAGCGGCGATTCTCGGCCAGCGCGCGCTCCAGATGGGCACGTGCCGAATCGACCTCGTCCTTGAGCAAGGCCGCCACGGCCAGCTCGCAGTAGTAATGCGCGGTGTCGGTGTTCTGCGCCGGACAGCCCAGTTTCTCCAGGCGCCGGGCAGTGTCGATGGCGGCCTGCCAGTCCTTGGTCAGCACCTGGATTTCCAGGATGTTGCGCAGTGCGTCGAGTGCGTGCGCGTCGTCTTCCAGACGGCGGAACACCGACTCGGCGCGATCCAGCAGACCTGCCTTGAGAAAGTCCTCGCCCAATTCGAATAGCGCCTTCATGCGCGGATCGCGCGGCAGGTCGGCGCGGTCCACCAGGTTCTGGTGGATGCGGATGGCCCGGTCGAACTCGCCGCGCCGACGAAACAGGGCGCCCAGCGCGAAGTGCAGCTCCAGCGTGTCCGGATCCATCTTGGCCACTTCCAGGAAGGCCTCGATCGCCTTGTCCGGCTGCTCGTTGAGCAGATAGTTGAGGCCCTTGAAGTAGGAGCGCGGCACCGCGCGCGACTCTTCCATGACATGGCGGATGTCCACCCGCGCCGCCAGCCAGCCGAGGGCGAAGAACAACGGAATGACCAGCAGGTACCATGCTTCCAGCTCCACCCGCGTCACTCCCCGTGCAACTGGCGACGCAACGCGCGGATTTCCCGCTGGTCGCGCAGCAGGCGGGCGGTACAGGCGAGAAAGCCCACCAACAGGCCGACGGCGAACGCGGCCAATATCACCAGCGACAGCGGCGTATGCCATTCCAGGCCGAGAAAATAGCGTAGCGTCACCGACTCGCTGTTGCGCGCGGCGAAGCCGATCAGCAACAGGAACACGATGATCTTGATGGGCAGGGTCAGCGCGCGCACGGCAGATGGACGAAAGCGTGTGGGCCGATTGTAACGAGCCGACCGCGCGCCAACCACGGCCCTGCGCCACAGACGCAAAAAAGGCGCCTGCCGGCGCCTTTTTTGCTCCTCGCCCGACGCGGCGCGACGAGGTCACTCACGCGGATAATCGACTCGATCACGCAGTTCCTTGCCGGCCTTGAAATGGGGCACGTACTTGCCTGCCACCATGACCTTCTCGCCGGTCTTGGGGTTGCGCCCGACGCGCGGCGGCCGGAAGTTCAGGCTGAAGCTACCGAACCCGCGGATTTCGATGCGATCCCCGTCCACCAGGCATTGGGTCATGGCGTCGAGGATGGTCTTCACCGCCAGTTCGGCATCTGCCGCCGCCAGTTGGGGATGGCGCTCCGCAAGTCGGGCGATCAGCTCCGACTTGGTCACGGTGACCTCCGCTGCAGAAGCGTGCGCGCTCACTCGGCGTTCTTGCTGCTGTCCAGCTTGGCCTTGAGCAGCGCACCGAGATTGGTGGTGCCCGGCGTCTGTTCGGCAGCCAGCTTGCGCAGCGCGTCGGCCTGTTCGGCGGCGTCTTTGGATTTGATGGACAAGTTGATCTGGCGATTCTTGCGGTCGATGTTGATGATCACTGCCTCGATTTCCTCGCCTTCCTTCAGGTGGTTGCGGATGTCTTCGACACGCTCGCGCGAAACCTCCGAAGCACGCAGATAACCTTCCACCTCGCCCTCCAGCGCGATCACCGCGCCCTTGGCATCCATGGACTTCACCGTACCCTTGACGATGCTGCCCTTGTCGTGCAGCGCAACATAGGCATTGAACGGATCGCCTTCGAGCTGCTTGATCCCGAGGGAGATGCGCTCCTTTTCGACATCGATGGCCAACACCACGGCCTCGACCTCCTCACCCTTGCGATAGTTGCGCAGCGCTTCCTCGCCGGGCAGGCTCCACGACAGGTCGGACAGATGCACCAGACCATCGATGCCGCCGGGCAGGCCGATGAACACGCCGAAATCGGTGATCGACTTGATCTGACCGCGCACCTTGTCGCCCTTCTTGGCGTTCATCGCGAAGTCATCCCACGGATTGGACTTGCACTGCTTCATGCCCAGGGAGATACGGCGGCGGTCCTCGTCGATCTCCAGCACCATGACCTCGACCTCCTCGCCGAGCGACACGACCTTGGACGGGTTGACGTTCTTGTTGGTCCAGTCCATCTCGGAGACGTGTACCAGACCTTCGATACCCGGCTCGATCTCGACGAAGCAACCGTAATCGGTCAGGTTGGCCACCTTGCCGAACATGCGCGTGCCGGTCGGGTAGCGACGCGACAGACCGATCCACGGATCCTCGCCCAACTGCTTGAGGCCCAGCGACACACGGTTCTTCTCCTGATCGAACTTGAGCACCATGGCGGTGACTTCGTCGCCAACGTTGACCACTTCGGTCGGATGCTTGACCCGGCGCCAGGCCAGATCGGTGATGTGCAGCAGGCCGTCGATGCCGCCCAGATCGACGAACGCGCCGTATTCGGTGATGTTCTTGACCACCCCCTTGACCGTGGCACCTTCCTTCAGGCTGGCCAGCAGCGCCTCGCGCTCGGCGCCCATGCTCTGCTCCAGCACCGCCTTGCGCGACACCACCACATTGTTGCGCTTGCGGTCCAGCTTGATGACCTTGAACTCGGCTTCCTTGCCCTCGTACGGACTGGTGTCCTTCACCGGCCGGATGTCGACCAGCGAACCGGGCAGGAAGGCACGGATGCCGTTGCACATGACGGTCAGGCCCCCCTTGACCTTGCCGTTGATCAGCCCCTTGACCACCCGGCCCTCTTCCATCGCCGCTTCCAGATCCAGCCAGGCAGCGAGGCGGCGCGCGCGATCGCGCGACAACTTGGTGGAGCCGTAGCCGTCCTCGATGGATTCGATGGCGACCTTGACGAAGTCACCGACAGCAACTTCGAGCTCGCCGCGATCGTTCTTGAACTCCTCGACGGGAATCAGGCTCTCGGACTTGAGGCCGGCGTTGACGGTGACGAAGTTGTCGTCGATGGCCACCACTTCAGCGGTGATGACCTCGCCATGACGCATTTCCTGCTTGGAAATGCTCTCTTCGAACAATGCGGCGAAGGATTCGGCAGACGACTCGTTGGTGGGGGTTGCGGTAATGGTGGACATGAAGGAGCCTGGGGTTGGGCCGTGAGGACACGGTTCTGGGTTGAAAACGAAAAACCGAAAGGCGCGCCGCCCACCCGGGTGCGGTGGCGGGCCTTTCGGCGGTTCAAGCGGCTTTGCGGTACGCGGCGATCACCCGTTGCACGGCCTCGTCGATGGCAAGGTCGGTGGTATCGAGCAGCATCGCATCCGCCGCCTGTCGCAAGGGCGCCGCGGCGCGGGCGGCGTCTCGCGCGTCCCGCTCCCGCAGATCCTGCAACAGGGCGGCGAGATTAGCATCGAAACCTTTTTCAATCAACTGCTTATATCGCCGATTCGCACGTTCCTCGGCACTGGCGGTGAGAAACACCTTGAGCCGGGCGTCCGGGAACACCACCGACCCCATGTCGCGCCCGTCGGTGACCAGGCCCGGCGGACGCCGGAAATCCCGCTGCAATTGCAGCAAGGCCGCACGCACCGCCGGCAACGCGGCGATGCGCGAGGCGGCACGCCCGGCCAGCTCGGTACGGATGGCATCACCCACCGCCTCGCCGGCCAGCCACACCTCGGCACCGTCGAAACGCAGGTCGAGCGCACGCGCCAGACGGGCCAGCGCGTCCTCGTCGTCGAGCTCGATGCCGGCTCGCTGCGCGGCATGCGCGGTGACGCGATAGATCGCGCCGCTGTCCAGGTAGTGGAAACCGAGCTCGCGCGCCACCAGCGCTGCCACCGTACCCTTGCCGGATGCGGACGGGCCATCGATGGCAATGACGGGGATGGCGGCATCAGTCGAATGATCGGGCATCTGAGTCATGGCGCACGCGCGCACGGGGCGTTTGGCTGACGGACACGATGGCGCGCCGCGGGTCAGGCCACCCGCGTGATCGCGTCATACGCCCGCCAGTAGTCGGGAAAGGTCTTGTTGACGCAGGCCGGATCGTTGATGCGTACCGGCACGCCGCCGAGCGCGACCAACGAGAAGCACATGGCCATGCGGTGATCGTCATAGGTGTCGATGGCGACGTCTGCGGCGAGCCGGGCCGGTGGCGTGATGCGGATGAAGTCCGCGCCCACCTCGACCCCGGCGCCGAGCTTGCCGAGCTCCGTGGCCATGGCGGCGATGCGGTCGGTTTCCTTGACCCGCCATGAAGCGATGTTGCGCAACGTGCTGGTACCGTCGGTGAACAGCGCCAGCACTGCCAGCGTCATCGCCGCATCCGGTATGGCGTTGCAGTCGAGATTCAGCGCGCGCAGCCCCGCCGGCGCGCCGGTCGCCTCGATCCAGTCGGGGCCGTAATCGACCCGGGCGCCCATGGCGGCGAGCGCCTCGGCGAAGCGCACATCACCCTGGATGCTGTCGCGGCCGACCCCTTCCACGCGCACCGGACCGCCGCCAAGCGCGCCGGCAGCCAGGAAGTACGAGGCGGACGAGGCGTCGCCCTCGACCGCTATCGCCCCCGGCGAGCGGTAGGTGGCGGCCGGCACGACGAAGCGTCGCCAACCGTCGCGCCGGACCTCGACGCCGTAGCGCCGCATCAGGTTCAGCGTGATCTCGACATAGGGCTTGGAGATCAGCTCGCCGTCGACCACGATGACCACCTCGCGCCCCAGCAGCGGCGCCGCCAGCAGCAGGCCGGTCAGGTACTGGCTGGAGACGCTGCCCTTGACCGTGATGTCACGCGCCACCGGCTCCGGCGCCAGGATGTGCAACGGCGGATAACCGTCGTTCTCCAGATAGTCGATGCGCGCGCCGGCCAGCCGCAGCGCATCGACCAGATCACCGATCGGCCGTTCGTGCATGCGCGCCACGCCGGACAGCGTGTAGTCGCCGCCGGCGAGGGCGCAGGCCGCCGTGAGCGAGCGGAACGCGGTGCCGGCGTTGCCGAGGAACAGATTGGCGTACTTGACCGGAAAATGGCCGCCCACACCGTCGACCACGGTCTCTTCGGCCAGCCGGCGCCAGGCCACACCCAGCCGGGTCAACGCGTCCAGCATCACGCGGGTGTCGTCCGAGTCGAGCAGGCCGCGAATGCGCGTCTCGCCCGCGGCCAGCGCGGACAACAGCAGGATGCGGTTGGAGATGCTCTTGGAGCCGGGCAGGCGCACGCAGCCGCGCGCCTGCGCCAAGGCCGGCAGGGCCAGGCTGTCTTTACTCATGGTCACGGTTCCCGATCCATTCACTGCGCGCGGCTCGCGCGCGGGCAAACAAACGTTGCAGCGCCGCACCGTCGTGCTGCTGCAACAGCGCGCGCACGTCCTGCAGCTTGGCGATGTAGGCGTCCAGTTCATCCAGCAACGCGCCGCGGTTGGCCACGGCGATGTCGCGCCACATCTCCGGATGGCTGCCAGCGATGCGGGTGAAATCGCGGAAGCCGGAGCCGGCATAACGGAAATAGGTGGACGCCTGCGGCCGCCCGGCCAGTTCCTCCATCAGCGCGAACGCGGCCAGGTGCGGCAGATGGCTGACCGCGGCGAACACGTGGTCGTGCTCGCGCGCATCCATGCGCGCCACCTCGGCGCCGCAGGCACGCCACAGCGCCTCGATGCGCGCGACATCGGCGGCGTCGTTCTCCGCCAGTGGCGTCAGGATCAACGGCTTGCCGGCGAACAAGCCGGCGCGCGCGGCCGCGGCACCGCTGCGTTCCGCACCGGCGATGGGATGCGCCGGCACGAAACGGGCGATGCGCGGTCCCAAGCCGGCGCGCGCGGCGGCGATGACATCGCACTTGGTGCTGCCGACGTCGGTGATCAGCGCGTCGGCCGGCAACGCCTCGGAAAGTTGCGTGAACAACGCCGGCATCGCGCCCACCGGCACCGCCAGCAGCACCAGATCTGCGTCGCGCGCGGCGTTGGCGACATCCGCGGCAACCGTATCGATGATGCCCAGCTCGTGCGCGCGTGCCAGGTTGGCGGCACTGCGGCCCGCGCCGGTCACGCGCCGCACCAGACCTTGCCGCTTCAGATCGAGCGCGAAGGAGCCGCCGATCAGGCCGACGCCGACCACCAGCAGATGGTCGATGACGTTCATGCCGGCGCCAACACCGCCGCGAGCGCTTCGAGCAACCGCGCGTTCTGGTGCGGCAGACCGATGCTCACGCGCAGATGCCCGGGCAGGCCGTAATTGGTTACCGGCCTTACGATCACGCCGCGCGCCAGCAGCGCGCGGTAGACGGCGTCGGCCCGGCCGACACGCACGCACACGAAGTTGCCGAAGGATGGAATGAAATCGAGTCCGAGCGCATCGAAACCGGCGCACAACTGCGCCATGCCCAGATCGTTGACATGGCGCGACTCGGCCAGGAACGCGCGATCCTCCAAGGCCGCCGTGGCTGCCGCCAGCGCGACGCTGTTGACGTTGAACGGCTGGCGCACGCGGTTGAGCAGATCCGCCACCTCGGGCGCCGCCAGCGCATAGCCGACGCGCAAGCCAGCCAAGCCGTAAGCCTTGGAGAAGGTGCGCGTCAGCACCAGATTGGGGAAGCGCTTCAGCCAATCCAGCGACGGCGCGTGCAGGTCGGCATCCAGGTACTCGCCGTAAGCCTCGTCCAGCACCACCAGCACGTGTTCCGGCAGGTCGGCGATGAAGGCTTCCAGGTCCGCGGCGCGCAACAGCGTGCCGGTGGGGTTGTTGGGGTTGGCGATGAACACCACGCGCGTATCGGCGCGTACCGCCGCGCGCATGGCGGCCAGATCGTGGCCATGATCGCGCGCCGGCGCCTCGATGCCGACGGCGCCCACCGCCAGCGTCGCCAGCGGATAGACGGCGAAGGCGTGCTGCGCATACACCGCCGAGGTACCCGGGCCGAGGAAAGCCCGCGCGACCAGTTCCAGCACGTCGTTGGAACCGTTGCCCAGCACGATGCCATCCATCGCCACGCCCAGGTGCCGGGCCAGCGCCGATTTCAGCGCAAAGCCGTTGCCATCCGGATACAGCGCCAGCGTGTCCAGCGCCGCCGCCGCCGCGGCGCGCGCGCGTGGGCCGATGCCGAGCGGGTTCTCGTTGGAGGCGAGCTTGACGATGTCGGCCTCGGCCAGACCCATCTCGCGCGCCAGTTCGCTGATCGGCTTACCCGGCTGGTAGGGCGCGATGGCGCGGATGTGCGCGCCGACGAGGTCGCAGGCATGCATGGCGGGCGACATCACGAGGCCATCGGATAGGCGCCGAGGATCTTCATGAACGAACAGTGCGCATCCATCTGCTGCAACGCCGCCTGAATGTTGGCGTCGTCACGATGGCCCTCGATGTCCATGTAGAACACGTATTCCCAGGCGCCGTTGCGGGCCGGACGCGACTCCAGCTTGGTCAGGCCGATCTGATGCCGCGCCAGCGGCGTGAGCAAGTCCAGCAGCGCCCCCGGACGATTGCGCGCGGACACCGCCAGCGAGGTCTTGTCTCGCCCGGACGGTGCCGTGGCTTCGTGCCCGAGCACCAGGAAGCGCGTGCTGTTGTTGGCGTCGTCCTCGATGTCGCGCGCGACGATGGCGAGACCATGCCGTTCCGCCGCCAGCTCGCCGGCGATGGCCGCGGCGGCCGGATTGTCCGCGGCCATGCGCGCCGCCTCGCCGTTGCTGGTCACCCGGATGGTGCGCACCCCCGGCAGATGCTGGTGCAGCCACTCATGACACTGCGCCAGCGACTGGGCGTGCGAATACACCACCTCGATACCGGCCAGACCCTCGCCGCGCCGCAGCAGATGCTGACGCACGCGCAACATCACCTCACCACAGATGTGCAGCGGGCTTTGCAGCAGCATGTCCAGCGTGCGGTTGACCGCGCCCTCGGTGGAGTTCTCCACCGGCGCCACACCGTAGTGCGCCTCGCCGCGCTCCACCGCGCGGAACACGTCGTCGATGCTGGTGCAGGGCAGGCCCTGTGCGGCGTGGCCGAAATGCTTGATCGCCGCCGCCTCGGAGAACGTGCCCGCCGGGCCGAGATAGGCGATGGTCAGCGGCTGCTCCAGCGCGCGGCAGGCGGACATGATCTCGCGGTACAGCACGGCCACGGACTCCGCCGGCAGCGGACCGGCATTGGCCTGCTGCATGCGGCGCACCACCTGCGCCTCGCGCTCGGGCTTGTACACCACGCCGTTTTTCAGATGGCCGATGTCCTGCGCCAGCCGCGCGCGCTCGTTGAACAGGCGCAGCAAGGCGTCGTCGATGTCGTCGATGCGCGCGCGCAGCGCGGCGAGGTCGGTATCCATGGCGGTCAGGCCGCAGGCAGATAGCGCACGCGCAGCACGCCCTCGATGGCGGCCAGGCGCGCGATCACCGCGTCGCTCACGGCCGCATCGACGTCCACCAGCGTGAACGCGTACTCGCCCTTGGACTTGTTCAGCATGTTGTGGATGTTCAGACCGGCCGCCGCCAGCGTGGTGGAAATCTGTCCCAGCATGTTGGGCACGTTGGCATTGGCGATGGCCAGCCGCCAGGCGGACTCGCGCGGCATGGCGATGTTGGGAAAGTTGACTGAATTGAGGATGTTGCCGTGTTCGAGGTAGTCGGCCACCTGCTCGGCCACCATGATCGCGCAGTTCTCCTCGGCTTCCTCGGTGGATGCGCCCAGATGCGGCAGCGCGACGAAGCGCGGGTGCTGTTTCAGCAGATTGCTGGGGAAATCGCAGATGTAGGCGTGCAGGCGGTTGTCGTTGAGGCCGTCGAGCACGGCCTGTTCATTGACGATGCCGTCGCGCGCGAAATTGAGCAGCACGCAGCCCTTCTTCATGAGGCGGACGCGTTCGGCGTTGATCAGGTCGCGGGTGGCCGGCACCAGCGGCGTGTGCAGACTGATGAAGTCGGCGTGTTTGACCAGCTCGTCGACGCTCTGCGCCTTCTTCACCTGCGACGGCAGGCGCCAGGCGGCATCGACGGTGATCTCCGGATCGAAACCGATGACCTGCATGCCCAGCCGGATGCCGGCGTCGGCCACCAGCGAGCCGATCGCGCCCAGGCCGATCACGCCCAGCGTGCGCCCCGGCAGCTCGTGACCGACGAAGTGCTTCTTGCCCGCCTCGACCTGCTTGTGCAACGCGGCGTCGTCGCCTTCCAGACCACTGACGAAACGCATCGCCGGCGCCAGATTGCGTGCCCCCATCAGCATGCCGGCGATCACCAGTTCCTTGACCGCATTGGCATTGGCGCCGGGCGCGTTGAACACCACCACGCCGCGCGCCGACATGGCCGGCACCGGAATGTTGTTGGTGCCGGCACCGGCACGCCCGATGGCCATCACCGAATCGGCGATGGGCATGTCGTGCATGACCTGCGAGCGCACCAGGATGGCATCCGGGTCGGCGACATCGTTGCCGACCACGTAGTCGTGCGGCAGGCGCGCCAGCCCTTTGCGGGAAATGGCATTGAGGGTCAGGATCTTGCGGGTATGGGCCATGTTGGGGTCATCCGATGCGAGGTGGACACAAGCGCAAAGTCCGCCGGCGCGCGCCGGCGGCGGTCAGCCGTGCGCCTTCTCGAACTCCTTCATGTAGTCGACCAGCGCCTGCACGCCTTCCACCGGCATGGCGTTGTAGATGGACGCGCGCATGCCGCCGACCGAGCGATGCCCCTTCAATTGCACCAGGCCGCGCGCCTTGGCGCCTTTCAGGAAGTCCTCGTCCAGCGCGGCATCCTTGAGCGTGAACGGCACGTTCATGCGCGAACGATTCTCCCGCGCCACCGGCGAGTGGTAGAAATCCGTGGCATCCAGGTAGTCATAAAGCAGTGCCGCCTTGGCGATGTTCTGCTGCTCCATGGCGGCGATACCGCCCTTGGCCTTGAGCCACTTGAACACCAGCCCGGCGATGTAGATGCCGTAGGTCGGCGGCGTGTTGTACATGGACTCGTTGTCGGCGTGGATCTTGTAATCGAACATGGTCGGCGTGCCCGGCAGGGTCTGGCCGAGCAGATCCTCGCGCACGATGACCACGGTGACCCCGGCCGGACCGATGTTCTTCTGCGCGCCGGCGTAGATCACCCCGTACTTCGACACATCGATGACGCGCGACAGGATGCACGACGACATGTCCGCGACCAGCGGCACATCGCCGGTTTCCGGCGTCCAGAAAATCTCCACGCCGCCGATGGTCTCGTTGGGCGTGTAATGAACGTACGCGGCGCCGGCATCGAGCCGCCAGACATCCTGGGTCGGCGCGTAGCTGAAGTTGCGATCCTCGGAACTGGCGACCACGTTGACCTGGGCGAACTTCTTCGCCTCCTTGATGGCCTTCTTCGACCACTCGCCGGTATTGAGGTAATCGGCGCTGGTCTTACCGCGCAACAGGTTCATCGGCACCATGGCAAACTGGCTGGACGCGCCGCCCTGCAGGAACAGCACCTTGTAATTGGCCGGGATGTTCATCAACTCGCGCAGATCGGCCTCGGCCTGCGCCTGGATGCCCATGTATTCCTTGCCGCGGTGCGACATCTCCATGACCGACATGCCACAACCCTGCCAGTTGACCAGTTCGTCACCCGCCTGCACCAATACATCGCGCGGCAACACCGCCGGGCCTGCGCTGAAGTTGTAGAGTCGTTCCATGGATCGTGTCCTTCCTGGGTGGAGAGTTGGCATCGTCGCTGACCGGCGCCGGGGCGGCGCCAAGCGAGGAATTCTAGCTTGAAACCGACATGGCGTGACGCTCACCCACGCACCCGTGCCGACACGGGAACTACTGTTTGCCCGAGCGCCAGATCGACAACACGATCCACACGCTGTTGAAGAACGCCAGCAGGAAACCGAGCAGGCCGAAGATGGGCAGGCCAAACAGCTCCGGACCCCCTTTGACCGTCATGATGATGCTGGAACCGACCACCAGCGAGGCGGTGAGCACGCCCATGGTCAACCGGTTGGCCGCCTGATTGAGCTGCACGCCGAAATGGTCCAGCCGCTTCAGATCCAGGTCGATGCGCATGTTGCCGCGCCGCGCCTGGCGGAACAGGCGGGCGACGTCACGCGGCAGGCCGAACAGCACCTCGCCGATCTCCTGCATGCCGCGGCGTGCCCGCTTGGCCAGCGCTTCCGGGGTGTAGCGCGCCTCCAGCACCCGCTGCAGGAACGGCGTGATGTGGTCGACCATGTGGAAATCCGGGTCGAGCTGGATGCCCAGACCTTCCAGTGTGATCAGCGCCTTGAACAGCAACGTCAGATCCGGCGGCAAGCCCAGATTGTTGTCGCGCATCAGTGCGGTGATCTCCTCCAGCAGCCGGCCAACGCGGATGTCCTTCAACGTCAGGTTGTCGTAGCCGAACATCAGTTCGGAGATGTCGTTGGCCAGACGGTCCTCGTCGATCTCGGCGTCCCCCGCCCATAGCGACAGCACGGCGAGCATCTCCGCCTCGTTCTTGTGCACCAGCGCTTCGAGGAAATCGATCAACTGCTCGCGGCGCGCGTCGGTGATGCGCCCGACCATGCCGAAATCGAGCAGGCCGACACGGTTGCCGGGCAGGAACACGACGTTGCCGGGATGCGGGTCGGCATGGAAGTAGCCGTCGATCAGGATCATGCGCAACACCGCATCGGCGCCGCGCTGCGCCAACAGCTTCAGGTCGTAGCCTTGTTCGCGGGCACGCGCGAGCTGCTGCCCGGGCACACCCATCAGCTCTTCCTGCACGTTGACCATCTCGCCGCAGTACTCCCAGTACACCCGCGGCACATGCACGGTGTCGTCGTGCTGGAAATTGCGCGCGAACACGTCGATGTTGCGCGCCTCCTTGACCATGTCCAACTCGCGCAGCAGCGAACGCTTGAGCTGGCCGACGATCTGCACCGGGTGATAGCGGCGCGACTCCACCACTTCCAGTTCCAGCAGGCGCGCCAGATGCACCAGGATGCGCAGATCGGCCTCGATCTTGGGCAGGATGTCGGGGCGGCGCAGCTTGACCACCACTGCGGTGCCGTCGTGCAGTTGCGCCCGATGCACCTGGGCGATGGACGCGGCGGCGAAAGCCTCGGTGTCGAAGCGAGCGAACACCTGCTCGACCGGCGCACCCCAGTGCGCCTCCAGCTCCGCCCGCAGCCGCTCGAACGGCACCGGCGGCACCTGGCTGTGCAACTTCTCGAATTCGACGATCCAAGCCGGCGGGAACATGTCCACCCGCGTCGCCAGAATCTGGCCCAGTTTGACGAAAGTCGGCCCCAGGTCGGTCAGGGCCATGCGCATGCGCACCGGCAGGTCGAGCTGGGTGATCTCGTTGGAGGTCTGCCAGTGCAGCAGTCGCCCGGCCCGTTCGAGCAGATGCGACACCCCCAGCAGGCGCACCAGATCGCCCCAGCCATAGCGGATCAGGACCGAGGCGATCTCGTGCAGGCGCGGCAGATCCCGCACCATGGACAGCGTTTCACGCAGCATGGGCGTGCCGCTGTCGGCTTACGATCGCTTGGCGTCGATGGCGTCGGCCAACCCGCGCAGGATGCCGGAGGCCACTGCCGACAGGCGTTCCACGGTTTGCCCGGCGGCCGTGCGCACATCCTGGGTCGAACCGCTGGCGGCGGCGGCCAGCCGGTTGTTGAGTGCCTCCAGCACGGCACGCACGTGCGTGCCGGTATCCGTGCCGGTGCGTTGCAGGTGCGAGCGCACGTCATTGAACTCGTCGCGCAGCCAATCCTGCGACCGATCGGCGGCATGCTTCAGCGTTTCCAGCAGATCCTGTTCCAGTTCGCGCACTGCGTCCACGGTGGCCTTGACGTCGCCGTCGGCGAACGCACGGCCTTGTCCCCGTGCCTCCTCCAACGCCATGCGCAGCGCATAGACGGAGCGCCCGACCGCCTCGTCCAGACCGGCCACCGCATCCTTCAGGGCCGCGCCGGCCTGTGCGCCGCGCGCGCGCAGACCGTCGCCGACACCTGCCACGGTGGCCTGCATGACTTCGCGGATCGCCTGCGGCTCGACCTGCCTTTGCACCAGGGCACGCGTCACCAGATCGCGCACCCGTTCACGCAAGTCCCCATCACCCGCACCCAGCGCACGCGCGCTTTCCAGTAGATCATCCTTGTTTTCCATAGACATAATCAATCTCCTTAAAGTCGATTATCAACAACGACAATACCATAGTAGACAAGGGCGCCGCTTTGATGGCCTAATCCTCCGAGTTTTTTCGACAGCCCGGACCATGCGACTCAACCCGCTCATCGCCGTACTGTTCGTCATACTGTGTTTCTCCCGTCCGGCCAGCGCCCAGGAATCGCTCACGGAAGCCCTCGGTGAACGCGTGCAGCCGCTGATGAAAGCGCTATCCCTGCTCGGCACGCCCTATCGCTATGGCAGCAACAAACCGGAACAGGGCCTGGATTGCAGCGGCCTGGTCAGCCACGTCTACAAGGAGACCGCCGGTATCAGCCTGCCGCGCAGCGCACGCGACATGAGCCGGATGGGCCAGGAAGTGGCGCGCGACGAGTTGCGCCCCGGTGACCTGGTGTTCTTCAACACGCGCAAGCAGCCGTATTCCCACGTCGGCATCTATGCCGGCGACGGCCGTTTCGTCCACGCCAGCAGCCGCAGTGACCGCCAGGTCACGGTTTCGCGCATGGACACCCGTTACTGGGCATCCCGCTTCAATGGCGCCCGCCGGGTGCTGTCGCTGGATTGACATGACCGCGCGCACCTTGCTGGCCTGCACCCTGTTCGCCCTGGCGGGTCAGGGCATGGCGGCGGCCACCGAGGAGGAATTGTTCTTCAAGAGCACGCTGGAAGTGAACGAGGGAGCGCTGACCTTCCTCACCACACCGCCCTCCAGCCCGACACACCACCACCAGAACCGCCTGACCATCTTCCCCTCCAGTCTGGAAGACGGCTGGGTCAAGCTGGAGCAGTGCCACGAGCACATCGACGCGGTACCCAGTTCGCAGATCGTCTACCGCGAGGAGCGCATCCGCGACTTGCGTCTGACACGGGTGGAAAACATCGGCAAAGTTTGGGTGCAAGGCCATACCGTGCAGATGGAGAACATCGCTCCCGCGGCGCTGCTATGCATCGTGGCACAGACGCGCGCGCTGTCCGCAGATGGCAACGGCGGCTACACGCTCAGCAACGGGCCCTACATGCGCCGTTTTCTCGACGGCTACTATCCCATGCGCGTCAGCGTCGCGGTGCTGCTGCGCGTGCCGGGCCTGCGTTACGTCGCCATCGAACCCGCTGCACAAGACGGCTTCGCGGTGTATCAGGACACCGACGAGGTCGGCTACGACACCTGGTTCGAAGGTGAACTCAACACCCACATCCGCTTCACCACGGCTGCGCAACCCTGAGCCGGTACTGCCGCCCGCGCCGACCGGGGCGCATGGCGGGATACCTCGAAATCCGTCACCAGCGCGTACACGGTAGGGCGCACGGAGCGCAGCGACCGACGTCTATCTGGCGGATCACCGAGAGAACATGCACCAGGCAATGCAGCCGCCCGGCCGCGCCGCAGGTTTTGCGAGGCGCCCGCCGGCCGATCCCCCCATCGCCGGCTGACTTACGCCCCCCCACGAAACGTGCTTCATGGGCAATTCGCCGATGCGCGCGAAAACTATTTGATAAGCATTCCTGTTTGTGTTTAGATTGGTGCCGACCGCCACGTGCGGTGCGTTCAATCCACTTCAGGAATGTCCACATGAAAACCCATCGCTCTCTCGCCCTCGCCGGCACCCTGATCGCCGGCCTGCTCGGCATCGCCGCGGCGCACGCGCAACAACCCGTGCTCAATCTGTACTCATCGCGTCACTACCAGACCGACGAGCAGCTTTACGCCGGTTTCACCAAGGCCACCGGCATCCGCATCAACCGCATCGACGGCAAGGAAGACGAGCTGATCCAGCGTATCCGGCGCGAAGGCCGCGCCAGCCCCGCCGATGTGTTCATCACCGTCGACGCCGCCAACCTGCAAGCCGCCGACGAGGCCGGACTGTTCGAGCCAGTGCGCTCGCGCGTGCTCGACGAACGCATCCCCGCGCAGTTCCGCGGCGAGAACAACCGCTGGTTCGGTTTCTCCTACCGTGCCCGCGTGATCGTCTACAACCGCGACAAGGTCAAGCCGGAGGAAGTGCGCAGCTATCAGGATCTCGCCCACCCGCGGTTCAAGGGCAGGCTGTGCGTGCGCAGCGGCGGCCATGTGTACAACCGCACGCTGATGGCGTCCATGATCTACCACCACGGCGACGAGAACGCACTGGACTGGGCACGCGGCATCGTCGCCAATCTGGCGCGCGAACCGAAAGGCGGCGACACCGACCAGATTCGTGCCGTGGCGGCGGGTGAATGCGATGTCGCACTCAGCAACCACTACTACTACGCGCGCCTGATGGCCTCGGACAAGGCGGCGGATCAGGACGTGGTGCGCAAGGTCGCCATCGTGTTCCCCGACCAGCAGGGCAAGGGCACGCACGTCAACGTGTCGGGCGGCGGCATGCTCAAGCATGCGCCGAACAAGCAGGCGGCGGTCAGGTTCCTCGAGTACCTCGCCTCGGACGAGGCTCAGGCGTACTTCGCCAATGGCAACAACGAGTGGCCGGTGGTCGGCTCGGTCCGCTTGAACAACCCGCAGCTCGACGCCATGGGCCGTTTCAAAGTGGACCAACTTCCCGCCGGTGTCCTGGCGCAATACACCCCCAAGGCGCAACGGTTCATCGACCGCGCCGGCTGGAAGTAAACCCCGGTGCCTGCGCGCGCCATGGCCGCGCGCAGGCGAAACCCAGGTTGACGTCACGGGAATTGGATGTATAGAGATATCAGGGTTTGCTAATAAGCCCTGTACCCGCCCGCTGTTGGCGCGGGCGCCCGACCTGGTCCGCCACCGTACCGGGCAGCCAAGGTGACTCCGGCCGAGGGTGGTGATCGCCGCAATGCGGCGTGGCCAGGCGTCATTCCGACTGAACAGGAGGTCACCATGCACGTCAAGACGCTGACCATCGCGCTCGTTCTCACGTTCTCCACCCCGTCGTTCGCGGCCGACGCCGCCCCGGCCATGCCGCAGAGCGTCGAGGCCTGGGCGCAATCCATGTGGGATTTCACCCGCAACCCGAATCCGCTCAAGGATCCCAGGCAGTTCGTGCCGTTTGCCACCGCCGCCACCGAGCCGGCCTTTTATGCCGCGCTCGGTCTTCAAGCACTGGATCCGGCGATGTGGGCCACGATGCTCAACAGCATGATGCACCCGGCCACCTACGGCGCGTGGATGCCGTTGATGACCGATCCGGACATCTACATGAAATGGCTCGCCGCCAGTCTGGATCCCAACTTCTACACCGCGCTGCTGACCCAGTTTTCCGATCCAGCCAAGCTCATGCGCTGGCTGATGGCACCGGTCGATCCGCGCGTGATTGCGCTGATGATGCAGCCACTGAACCCCGCCATGTACGTGAAGTGGATGACTGCGCCGCTGGATCCGCGCTGGCTGCAAGCGGGCGTCAACAGCGTCAACCCGGTGCTCTACCTGGGTTGGCTGGGTGCCATGCTCAACCCCACGTCCTACGGGGAACTGTGGAAGGGCCTGCTGACCTACCCGGTCACCGGCACGGCACAGCCGGGCACAACGGTTTATGGCAGCGCAGCGTTCAATCCGCTGGACCCGAACGCCTGGACGCGGCTGTTCACGCTGCCGGGCGTGCCGCAGGGCGCGCAGCCGGCCCCTGGAACGCAGCCGCTGTTCAATCCGTTCGACCCCAATAGCTGGAGTCAATTCTGGCAGTCGCCGGCAACGCCACCGGCATCCAACAAATAGGGCTTTACCGCGCCTTCCGGCGGGGCAGCAGTTCAGTGCCCCGCGCCGGAGGCGGCGCGGACCTGCTGCGCGGCGTAATAGGCGGCCAGATCCACCAGCTCGCGCTCACCGATATTGCCGGTGAGCAGGGCCTTCATCATGGCGGCGTGGATATCGCCGTCGCTCTCCAGCGCCTTGATCCGCGCCAGCAGCCGCCGCGCGGGCTGCCCGGCCAGGCGCGGCACCCCCGGCTCGATCGGGTTGCCGTCCAGGCCATGACAATAGGCACAGTACACGGCTTTGCGCGCGCCGGCAGCGACATCGCCCGCCGCCCGTGCGCTACCGCTCCACAGCACCAAGGCCAGTAGCACGGCCAAACCTCCTACGAGCTTGCCCGACCTGCGCTTGGTCATTGCACCCTCCATCCCGGCTGAACGCGGCGGGAACACGCGATGCCCACCACACACCTTCATGACGACCGGACCGTCATACCAATATCAGCATAGTTTTATATTTCAGATTTGCTGATCCGGGTACCTGCAATAGGCGCTGCGCGCACCGATCACTGCGCCGTCAGCCGCCCGCACCTCACCTCCGCCGCATGGTGCGCGACAGCAGCACCACCGGTATCAAGCCCACCGCGACGATGATCAGCGACGGCGTAGCCGCCTCGGCCAAACGTTCGTCGGCTGCCAGGATGTAGACCTGCGTGGCCAGAGTCTCGAAGTTGAAGGGCCGCAACACGATGGTGGCGGGCAGTTCCTTCATCACATCGACGAACACCAGCAACAGGCCGGAGATGATGCCGCCCGACAGCAACGGCACGTGCACGCGCGCCAGCACGGCGCCACGGCCGGCGCCCAGGCTGCGCGCGGCTTCGTCCAGACTGGGGCGGATGCGCGCCAGGCTGGATTCCACGGCATTCAACGCCACCGCCAGGAAACGCGCGAGATAGGCAAACACCAGCGCCACCGCGGTGCCGGTGATGATCAGGCCGGGGGTGACGCCCCAGCGCGCCTCCAGCCAGTCGATCAGCGCGTGGTCCAGCGCGGTCAGGGGGATCAGCGCGCCCACCGCGATCACCGTACCGGGCACGGCATAGCCCAGCGACGCCAGGCGTTTCACGCTTGCCATCAAGCGTCCGGGCTGGGCGCGACCGGCGTAGGCCAGCAGCAGCGCCACGCCTACCGCAAGCACGCTGGCGATGGCCGCCAGCGTCAGACTGTTGCCGGCGAGCGCGAGGTACTTGATACCGAACTCGCTGTCGCCCGCTTGCAGCGCCATCGCCAGCAACAAACCGGCGGGCAGCAGAAAGCCGCCGAGCAGCGGCAACAGGCAGGCCACGGTCGCCAGCAGCGCCCGTCCGCCGCGCAGTTCCGGCCGCGGCGGCGGCCGTCCGCCGGCGTCATCGAAGCGCGCACGGCCACGGCTGGCCTTCTCCAGCATCAGAGCCAGCGCCACCACCGCCAACAGACTGGCGGCGAGCTGCGATGCCGCGACCGGATCGCCGAACGCATACCAGGCGCGGTAGATGCCGGTGGTGAAGGTGGGCACGCCGAAGTAGGACACTGCGCCGAACTCGGCCAATGTCTCCATGATCACCAGCGCCACGCCACCGGCCACCGCCGGGCGCGCCAACGGCAGCGCGACGCGCAAAAAGGCCGCGCGCTGGCTGTAGCCCAGGCTGCGCGCGGCCTCCAGCAGCACGCCGGATCGCTCCAGGAAGGCAGCGCGCGCCAGCACATAGACGTAGGGATAGAACACCAGGCTGAAGATGACGATGGCGCCTTGCAGCGAGCGCACCTCGGGGAACCAATAGTCGTCGCGTCCCCAGTCGAACGCCGTGCGCAACGCGCTTTGCAACGGCCCGGCGAACTGCAGGAAATCGATGTAGGCGTAGGCGATCACATAGGTGGGCATGGCCAGGGGCAGCAGCAGCGCCCATTCCAGCACGCCGCGGCCGCGGAAGCGGTACATGGCGACGATCCACGCCGCGCCGGTACCCAGCAGCGCCGCGCCCAAACCGGTGCCCAGCGCAAGTGCCACGCTGTTGAACACATACTCGCCCAGCACCGTTTCCACCAGGTGCGCCCAGACGCCGGTTTCGTCGGGCCGGAACAGGTTGACCAGCACGCTGACCACGGGCAATGACACCAGCAGCGCGAGCACGATCGCCACCAAGGGCAGGAAAGACACTCGGGATTTCATCGGGGCGGGGCTACCATGATTCATGGGCCGGATATCAGCGCAAACAGTTCATTATAATGACTCTCATTTGATCGGATCACATCGAGGTCGTACGCATGTCGCCAACGCTCGAAGTCTCCCGCCTCGGTCACCGCTTCAGCGACAAACCGGTGCTGTCGGGTGTGTCGTTTGCACTGGAGCAGGGCCAGATCGGCTGTCTGCTCGGTCCCTCCGGCTGCGGCAAGACCACGGTGCTGCGCCTGATCGCCGGCTTCGACGCGCCACGCGAGGGTGAGATCCGCCTCGACGGCGAGCGCGTCAGTGCCCCGGGCTACGCGTTGCCGCCGGAGACGCGCCGCATCGGCATGGTGTTCCAGGACTACGCGCTGTTCCCGCACCTCAGCATCGCGCGCAACGTCGCCTTCGGCCTGCGTCACCTCGATCCGGCGGCGCGTGACGCGCGCGTCGCCGCGCTGCTGGATACCGTCGGCCTGTCTGGCCGCGCCGATGCCTATCCGCATGAACTGTCCGGCGGCCAGCAGCAGCGCGTGGCGCTGGCGCGCGCGCTGGCGCCGGGACCACGCCTGCTGCTGCTGGACGAACCGTTTTCCAACCTGGACGTGGAACTGCGCGAAAAGCTTGCGCTGGAAGTGCGCGACATCCTCAAGCACGAGGGCATCACCGCGCTGCTGGTCACGCACGACCAACATGAGGCGTTCGCCATGGCCGATGCCATCGGCGTGATGCACCAGGGTGTGATCCAGCAGTGGGACACGCCTTACAACCTGTATCACCAGCCCGCCAACCGCTTCGTCGCCGACTTCGTCGGCCAGGGCGTGCTATTACCCGGCACCGTCATCGACAGCCGCCACATCGCCATAGAGCTGGGGGTGTTGGAAGGACAGGTGCCCGAGGTATGCGAAGCCGGCGGCGGCTGTGAACGCTGCGGCCGGGGCTGCCAGGTGGAAGTCCTGGTGCGCCCGGACGACATCATCCACGACGACGCCAGCCCGGTGGTCGCCGAAGTGCAGCGCAAGGCCTTCCGTGGCGCCGATTTCCTGTACACCCTGCGCCTGCCCGGCGGCGACAGCGTGCTGGCGCAGGTCGATTCGCACCACAATCACGCCATCGGCGAGAAGATCGGCATCCGCCTCGGTCTCGATCACGTGGTCGCCTTCGTCAAGTGAGCCTGCCACCGCTCATCGCCGGGCTGCTTCGGCCGCACGCCTACCCCCACGCGGCGCCGGAGCCGCGCCTGATCGAGACGCACATCTCCTGGGTCATCGTCGCCGGCGATTACGCCTACAAGCTGAAGAAACCGGTCGATTTCGGCTTTCTCGATTTCTCCACGCTGGCGCGCCGGCGCGCATGCTGCGACGAGGAAATCCGCGTCAACCGTCGTCTGGCGCCCGACATCTACCTGGACGTCGTAGCGGTGACCGGAACGGTGGAAGCGCCCCGCATGGGCGGCGACGGCCCACCGCTGGAATGGGCGGTGAGGATGCGCGCCTTCCCGGCCGAAGCCACGCTGGACCAGGCCATCGAGATCGACGCGGTACAGATCGACGCCATCGCCATGCGCATCGCCGCGTTTCACGGCGAAGCCGACTCGGCGCCGGCGGACAGCGATTACGGCCGGCCGGAGCAGGTGACCGCACCGGTGGCGGCCAACTTCACGCAACTGCACGCGTTGTTGCCGCATTTCGGCGGCCTGCGTGCCCGCGCGACGGCCTTGCTGGAAGCGCTGCACGCCTGGACACAGGCGGAACAGATGCGCCTGCTGCCGCACTTCGCCGCCCGGCAAGCCGGCGGTCACATCCGCGAGTGTCACGGCGACCTGCATCTGGGCAACATCGCCTGGGTGCGGGACGCGCCGCTGATCTTCGACGCCATCGAGTTCAGCGCGTCGCTGCGCTTCATCGACGTGATCAACGAGATCGCCTTCCTCGCCATGGATCTGACCCACCGCGGACGCGAGGATCTGGCCTGGCGCTGCGTCAACGCCTACCTGGAACACACCGGCGACTACGACGGCATCGCGGCGCTGCGTTACTACCAGGTGTACCGCGCCATGGTGCGTGCCAAGGTGGCGGCACTGCGCGCCGCCCAGGCAGGCGGCGGGTACGACGAATGCCTGACCTATCTACAGCTCGCCCAACACCTGGCACGCCCGCGCCAGGCCTGGATGCTGCTGATGCACGGCGTCTCCGGCTCGGGCAAGACGTGGCTGTCGCAGCACCTGTTGCAGGCGCTCGGCGCCATCCGTCTGCGCTCCGACGTGGAGCGCAAGCGTCTGTTCGGTCTGGCGCCGCTCGATGCCAGCAGCACGGTGCCCGGCGGCATCTACACCGCGGCAGCCGGCGAAGCCACGCGCAGCCGCCTGCTGACGTTGACGCGCGCCATCGTCGCGCAGAGTCTGCCGGTGATCGTCGATGCCACCTTCATCCGCGCCGACTGGCGTCAGCCCTTCGCCGAACTCGCCGCCTCACTCGCCCTGCCCTGGCGCATCGTCGCGGTGGAAGCACCGCCGCAGGTGCTGCGCGAGCGCATCGCACGCCGCCAGGCCGGCGGCCGCGATGCCTCGGAAGCCGACGACACGGTGCTCGATGCGCAGCTCGCCGCGGTGGAGCCGTTCACCGCCGAGGAACTGCGGCATGCCATCACGCTGCGCGGTGACTGGCAGGTACACGACGCACTCGACGCGCTGCATGATCTGACCGCCTGACGATCCAGGGCCGTGGGGACGCATCCGGGTCCGCGCCGCCCGGTTGTTGCGCGGTCAAGGGTTCGATACCAGAATCACGGCGGCAACGGCCGTCGGCCATCGGTCACCGCGACGAATGGCGACGCCCATCCGCCCCGTCCACAGGATTCGTCGAGCACGGGGCTTCCCAGAAGCTGTCCTACCGACACAGGAGCGCTCCGCCATGAACGACATCCGTCTCGCCGCCGTCTCGTTGTTGTTCTGTTCGGGCATGGCACACGCCATCCCCACCACCTGGGAACTGCTCGATGCAGACATGCGGGTGATGGGCACCTTCAGTCTGGACATCAATGCGCAGACCACCAGCCATGCCGCCATTTCCGGCGATCTCGGCTTCTATACGATTGCGTCGTGGACGTTTCTGAACTCGCCCGGACACGTCGCCGGCCACCCGGTCAACAACTTCATGAAGTTCTTTTCCGCCGAAACCGGCAAGGTCTACCGCAGCGACTTCGGCGGCGGCGAGTACCACCAGATCAGGGTCAACGACTCGACCATCGAGATCGGCACGCTCGCCGGGCTACTGACGCCGGGGGGCGGGCTGTACGAGGCGATCATTCACGAGATCTACAACTACGATGAAGTCAGCGTCTACTGCCTGGACTACGAGCAGATCTACGACCCCGATATCGAGGACTATGTCAGCTCGGGGCGTTGCGCGTATTACGGCTCGGACGCCTCCTTCAACCTGGGAGACGGGTATTGGTATTCCGGCTTCCTGCGCAGCCAGCCGCAGACCGCCGCGGTGCCCGCACCCGCGACCACCTGGCTGATGCTGCTGGGGCTGGGCGCGCTGGCATCCCTGCGCCGACAGCGGGCAGCGGCGGCGCGCAGGCCGTGACCGCCACGCTGGCCGCCGACCTGCCGACCCCCTCGTCGGCGTGCCCCGAACCGTCGACGAACCACGAGCGCATGCCCCGCGCAGTCGTCCGGGGCGAATCCCGGCAGCCGTTCATGAGGCTTACATCGCGCTGAGCGATCGGACAAAATGACGGCTTTTGCATCCCCGCATTCTCAGCGCAAGGGCACCGCAACGTGTCAGCGGTACTTCCGGGGGTATCAAGGGCTGGGCCCGGCAAAGCGTTACAGACGAGACGACAGGACAAGCGCTTCATGCTGCTGATGATCGACAACTACGACTCCTTCACCTACAACCTGGTGCAGTACTTCGGCGAACTGGGCGAGGACGTCCATGTGCACCGCAACGACGAGATCACGCTGGAACGCATCGAGGCGCTGCGCCCGGACCGCATCGTCATCTCGCCGGGGCCGTGCACACCCAATGAGGCCGGCGTGTCCGTTCCGGTGATCGAGACCTTCGCCGGCCGCATTCCCATCCTCGGCGTCTGTCTCGGCCACCAGAGCATCGGCCAGGCGTTCGGCGGGCGCATCGTGCATGCGCGGCAACTGATGCACGGCAAGACCTCGCCCATCCATCATGCCGACAAGGGCGTGTTCCGCGGCCTGCCCGATCCGTTCACGGCGACGCGCTACCACTCGCTGGTGATCGAGCGCGAGACCTTGCCGGATTGCCTGGAGATTACCGCCTGGACCGACGATGGCGAGATCATGGGCGTGCGCCACAGACACCTGCCGGTGGAAGGCGTGCAGTTCCACCCCGAATCCATCCTGACCGAGCATGGCCATGCCCTGCTGAAGAACTTCATCGAGGAGTGCCGCGCATGAACTACCCCGTCACGCTGGGCAAACTGATCCACCGTGTCGATCTGACGCGCGAGGAGATGCTGGATCTGATGCGTGCGATCATGACCGGCGAATTGACGCCGGCGCAGATCGCCGCCGCCATCGTCGCGCTGCGCGCCAAGGTGGAGACCGTCACCGAACTGGCCGCCGCGGCCACGGTGATGCGCGAGCTGTCGACCAAGGTGCCGGTCGCCGGCACGAAGCATCTGGTCGACACCTGCGGCACCGGCGGCGACGGAAAGAGTGTA
>CAYTRH010000008.1:0-42737 GCA_964440155.1 uncultured Thiobacillus sp.
CGTACTCGGCGTTGTTCGAGATCGAGTAGTTCATGTTGGCGATGCCGCCCTCGTACATCAGGTCGACGATGAGCTTCAGTTCGTGCAGGCACTCGAAGTAGGCCATCTCGGGCGCATAGCCGGCTTCGACCAGCGTTTCGAAGCCCATCTTCACCAGTTCGACGGCGCCGCCGCACAGAACCGCCTGCTCGCCGAACAGGTCGGTCTCGGTCTCCTCGCGGAAGGTGGTTTCGATCACGCCGCCCTTGGTTCCGCCGTTGGCCGCGGCGTAGGAGAGAGCGATGTCGCGCGCCTTGCCGGACTTGTCCTGGTACAGGGCGATCAGCGACGGCACGCCACCACCGCGCTTGTATTCGGAACGCACAGTGTGGCCCGGCCCCTTGGGCGCGATCATGATCACGTCGAGGTCGGCGCGCGGCACGATCTGGTTGTAATGGATGTTGAAGCCATGCGCGAACGCCAGCGTGGCGCCCTTCTTCAGGTTGGGCTCGATGTCGTTGCGGTAGACCTCGGGTTGCTGCTCGTCGGGCACCAGGATCATGACCAGATCGGCGTCCTTGACCGCCGCCGCCACTTCCTTGACGGTCAGACCGGCATTCTTGGCCTTGTTCCAAGAGGCGCCGTCCTTGCGCAGGCCGACGGTCACCTTGACGCCGGAGTCCTTCAGGTTGTTGGCGTGGGCATGGCCCTGCGAGCCGTAGCCGACGATGGCGACCTTCTTTTTCTTGATCAGGGAGAGATCGGCATCCTTTTCGTAGTAGACCTTCATGGCGTTTCCTTTCTGGGCTATGCGGGAAATGGGCTGTCGGGAAACCGGAACGTCAGGGCGCGCCTGCCCGTCATCCCAGTTGGTCAAATCTTCATGATGCGGTCACCGCGACCGATGCCACAGGCACCGGTGCGCACCGTTTCCAGGATGGCGCCGGGCTCGACGGCATGCAGAAAGGCGTCCAGCTTGGCGCCGGTGCCGGTCAGTTCGATGGTGTAGGTCTTGTCGGAGACGTCGATGATGCGGCCGCGGAAGATGTCGGACAGGCGCTTCATCTCCTCGCGCAGTTCGCCGGTGGCGCGCACCTTGACCAGCATCAGCTCGCGCTCGATGTGGCTGCCGTCGGTCAGATCCTGCACCTTGACGGTATCGATCAGCTTGTTGAGCTGTTTGGTGATCTGCTCGATGACATCATCGGACCCGCGCGTGACGATGGTCATGCGCGACAGCGTGGCATCCTCCGTGGGGGCGACGGTCAGCGACTCGATGTTGTAGCCGCGCGCCGAGAACAGGCCGGCGACGCGCGAAAGCGCACCGGATTCGTTTTCCATCAGCAGGGAGATGATGTGTCGCATCGGAATCAGACCAGGATCATTTCCGACAGGCCCTTGCCGGCCGGAATCATCGGGAACACGTTCTCGCGCGGATCGGTGACGAAGTTGAGGAACACCAGCTTGTCCCGGTACTTGCCGAACGCGTCGCGCAGCGCGGGTTCCACGTCCGCCGGCCGTTCGATGGTCATGCCCACGTGGCCATAGGCCTCGGCCAGCTTGACGAAATCCGGCAGCGAATTCATGTACGACTCGGCATAGCGTTCCTCGTAGAAAACCTCCTGCCACTGCCGCACCATGCCCAGGTAACCGTTGTTGAGCAGGATGACCTTGAGCGGCAGGTTCCACTCCTTGCAGGTGGACAGTTCCTGGATGTTCATCTGGATGCTGCCCTCGCCGGTGACACAGGCCACCATGGCGTCGGGATAAGCCAGTTGCACGCCCATCGCCGCCGGCAGACCGAAACCCATGGTGCCCAGCCCACCAGAATTGATCCAGCGGCGCGGCTTGGCGAACGGGTAGTACTGTGCCGCCCACATCTGGTGCTGGCCGACATCGGAGGTGACGTAGGCGTCGCCGCCGGTCACTTCGTACAGCTTCTCGATCACGAACTGCGGCTTGATCACCGCCGCGTCGCGGTCGTACTTCAGGCAATCCTGCGCCCGCCACAACTCGATCTGTGCCCACCACGCCTTCAGCGCCTGGGCATTCGGGCGCGCCGCGCCGGCGCGCAGCAGCTTGATCATCTCTTCCAGCACCTGCGCCACGTCGCCGACGATGGGCACGTCCACGCGCACGCGCTTGGAGATCGAGGACGGATCCACGTCGATGTGGATGATGCGGCGCGCCTCGCGCGCGAAATGCTTGGGATTGCCGATGACGCGGTCGTCGAAGCGTGCGCCCACCGCCAGCAGCACGTCGCAGTGCTGCATGGCCATGTTCGCCTCGATGGTGCCGTGCATGCCCAGCATGCCCAGGAACAGCGGGTCCGGCGCCGGATAGCCGCCCAGCCCCATCAGCGTGTTGGTGGCGGGGAAGCCGAGCAGGCGCACCAGTTCGGTCAGGCGCTCGGCGGCGTTGCCCAACACCACGCCACCGCCGCTGTAGATCATCGGCCGCTCGGCCTCGAGCAGCATCTGCGCGGCCTTCTTGATCTGACCGGCATGGCCTTTGCCGGTGGGGTTGTACGAGCGCATGGAAACGCTCGACGGGTAATCGTAGACGCAACGGTGCTGCGTCACGTCCTTGGGGATGTCCACCACCACAGGGCCGGGGCGGCCGGTGGCGGCGATGTAGAACGCCTTCTTGATGGTGACCGCCAGGTCGCGCACGTCCTTGACCAGGAAGTTGTGCTTGACGCACGGCCGGGTGATGCCGACGGTATCGACTTCCTGGAACGCGTCCTGGCCGATCGCCGCGGTCGGCACCTGCCCGGTCAGCACCACCAGCGGAATGGAATCCATATACGCCGTGGCGATGCCGGTCACGGCATTGGTGGCGCCGGGCCCGGACGTGACGATGGCCACACCGACCTTGCCGGTGGCGCGCGCATAAGCATCGGCCGCATGCACCGCCGCCTGCTCATGGCGCACCAGGATGTGTTTGAAATCGTCCTGCTTGTAGATCTCGTCGTAGATGTTGAGCACGGCACCGCCCGGATAACCGAAGATGTGCTCGACACCCTCGTCGCTCAGGCAGCGGACGACGATTTCCGCACCGGTCAGTTCCATGTCGGCCATGGGGGGCAGTATGTATTTCGTAAAAAGGGTGGAACAGTAGCGACTGGCCGGCGCACGGTCAAGCGGCGGGCAGCGATTCCGGGCCCGGTTGCGGCTCCGCTCGGTCGTGGGGTCGGCGTGACCGGTCGCCATCGGCTGCCGGCAGCGGCTCCCTGGACCGGTGTCGGTTGACATCGGCCAACCGACCGCTCGGCATCCACCCCGGTTCAGTGGATGCGTATAGTTCGTGGTGGTGTTCATGTCCGAGTGGCCCTGCCGGGCCTGAGCGAACTTTGGTGAGTTCATGACATCCTGCCCGCTGTGCCTGCCCGATCGGGAAGCCCTGCTTTGGGCTGATGCCTTCTGCCGCGTGGTCTGGGTGGACGACGCCGATTACCCCGGTTTCTGCCGCGTCATCCTGAACGCCCACGTGCGCGAAATGACCGATCTCCCGGCGCCGGACCGGTGCCGACTGATGGACGTGGTGTTCACCGTCGAAGCGCTGGTGCGTGAGGTGCTCGGCCCGTCCAAGATCAATCTGGCCAGCCTGGGCAACGTGGTGCCGCATCTGCACTGGCATGTGATTCCGCGCTTTGCCGACGACCGCCATTTCCCCGACGCGATCTGGGCGCTGCCGCGGCGGGCGGCGGGTTGCCGGCCGGCCCCGACGAAAGATGTCAGAGCGGAGTTGGCGACACGATTGCGTCAGCGGCTGGGTCCGTCGCGGGAATGACCCGGTCAGCCGGAAACACTGCCGCGAAACTGCTGCCCTTGCCCAGTGTGCTGTCCACGCGCAGCCGGGCCTGGTGCCGCTGCAGCACGTGCTTGACGATGGCCAGCCCCAGGCCGGTGCCGCCGGTGGCGCGCGAGCGGCCGCGGTCGACACGATAGAAGCGTTCGGTCAGGCGCGGAATGTGTTGCGGTTCGATGCCTTCGCCGGTGTCGGTCACCACGAACACCATCTCGCCCTGGCCCTCGCGCCGCCAGTAGATGCCGATGCGTCCGCCGGCCGGGGTGTAACGCACTGCGTTGGATACCAGGTTGGCGAACGCGCTGTACAACTCTTGGCTGTTGCCGATCAGGCGGGCCGCACTGTCGACATGCAGTGACACTTGGTGGCGCCCGCCGCTCATGGTCTCGGCCTCGTCTGCCAGACGTCGGGCCAGCGCCGGCACATCGACGGTCTCGTCCTTGCTCTCCGGCTCGCTCTCCAAACGCGCGAGCGTGAGCAGATCGTCGACCAGACGCCGGATGCGGTCGGTCTGCTCGCGCATCAAGGGAATATGGCGGCGGAACTCGGCCGGGTCGGGATCGGGCATGTCGTCGAAGGCTTCGAGAAAGCCGACGATGACCGTGATCGGCGTGCGCAGCTCATGCGATACGTTGGCGACGAAATCGCGCCGCATCGCCTCGACCCGTGCCAGTTCGGTGATGTCGCGCGCCAGCAGCATCTTCTGCGTGCGCGGCAACGGCACCAGTTGCATGGCCAGGGTCTTGTCCGGCATGACCGGCGAGGCGAAATGCAGGATCTGCGCGTAGTCCTCCTGCTGCAACCAGTTGGCGAAGCTGGACTGGCGCAGCAGATAGAGCAGGTACTGGCCCAGGTCGCGCGTGGGCGACAGCCCCAGCAGGGTCTGGGCCGCCTGGTTGAGCCAGGTGATGCGGTTTTCCTGGTCCAGGATCACCACGCCGTCCGGCAGGTGGCGCGTGGCCTCGAGCATCTGTTCCAGGTCGGCGGCGGTCCGTTGCTGGTCGGCCTGGCGCACACGCAGCATTTTTTCCAGGCGGTACAGGGTATCGCCCCACAGGCCGCCGGAGGCCAGGGGCGGACGGTCCCGTGCGGCCAGCCAGCGGTCCAACCGGTAGAGCTGGCGCAGGTGGTGCAGCAGATAGGCCAGCAGGCCCAACGCAAAGAAGAGCCACCCGGTGTCGCCATCCGTGCCGGCCGCCAGCAGCGCGGAGGCCACGGCAAGCCCGCTCAAAAGCAGCAGTGGGCGCCACCAGAATTGCAGCATCGGCGAGCGAAGAAGCAGAAAACCGGCGCATTCTACGCCGGCAGCAACCGAGCGATTCAGGCGGGCGTCGCCGACAATCGATAGCCCGAACCCCGCACGGTCTGGATCAGCGCATCATGACCAGAAGGTTCGAGTGCCGAGCGCAGCCGGCGGATGTGCACGTCCACGGTGCGCTCCTCGACGAACACGTGATCGCCCCAGACGTGGTCGAGCAGTTGCGAGCGCGAATAGACCCGTTCCGGGTGGGTCATCATGAAATGCAGCAGGCGGAACTCGGTGGGCCCCAGGTCCAGCGGCTTCTGGTGGCCGAACACCCGATGCGCCACCGGATCCAGTCTGAGCCCGGCGATCTCCACGACGTCTTCGGTCATCTGCGGCGCACGCCGGCGCAGAACGGCCTTGATGCGCGCCATCAGCTCGCGCGGGCTGAACGGTTTGGTGATGTAGTCGTCAGCGCCGGTCTCCAGGCCCTGGATCTTGTCGCGCTCTTCCGAGCGCGCGGTCAGCATGATGATGGGGACGTTCTTCAGGCGATGATCGCTGCGCACGCGCCGCGCGAACTCGATGCCCGATTGCCCGGGCAGCATCCAGTCGAGCAGGATCAGGTCGGGCAGGGCGTTGCGCAGCAGCGCGGTGGCCTCCTCGGCGTCGCTGGCGACGAGCACCTCGTGACCGTGCTGACCGAGGTTGAACTTGAGCACTTCCTGTATGCCGGGTTCGTCCTCGACGACGAGGATGGTGGCGGACATGTGGACCTCCTTGGACGATTCGCGGGCATGGTATGACGGCTTCATGTATTTTTTGTGACAACCGTACGGCGCCGGGAAGCAGCCCTTCAACAAACAAAAAAGGGCGCCTTGCGGCGCCCTTGGCAGTGGAAGGTGGGTCGGTTCAAGCGTTGTAGGCGCGTTCGCCGTGCGTGGCGGTATCCAGACCCTCGCGTTCCTGTTCCTCGCTGACGCGCAGACCCATGGTCATGTCGATCAGCTTGAACAGCACCAGGCTGACGATGCCCGACCACAGCACGGTGATCACCACACCGGTCGCCTGCGTCATCACCTGGCCGGCCATGGAGTAGTCGTCGACGCCGACGCCGCCCAGCGCGGTCGACACGAAGATGCCGGTGCCGATCGCGCCGATGATGCCGCCGATGCCGTGGATGCCGAACACGTCCAGCGACTCGTCGTAACCCAGCGATTTCTTCAGGCCGGTCACACCCCACAGGCAGGCCACGCCGCCGATGGCGCCGAGCACGATCGCCCCCATCGGACCGACCAGACCGGCCGCCGGCGTGATCACTACCAGACCGGCCACGACCCCGGAGGCCACACCCAGCATGGACGGCTTGCCGCGCATCATCCACTCCGCGAACATCCAGGCGAGCGCCGCCGCGGCCGGAGCCAGGATGGTGTTGATGAAGGCCAGGGCCGCGCCACCGGTGGCTTCCAGATTGGAGCCGGCGTTGAAACCGAACCAGCCCACCCACAGCAGCGAAGCGCCGACCATGGTGAACGCCAGGTTGTGCGGCGGCATCGGATCTCGACCGTAGCCGATGCGCTTGCCCAGCACCAGCGCACCCATCAGCGCGGCCACACCAGAGTTGATGTGCACCACGGTGCCGCCGGCGAAGTCCAGATCGCCCGCTTCGAACAGGTAGCCGCCGGTGGCCCAGACCATGTGCGCGATCGGCAGATAGGCAAAGGTGAACCACAGCGCGGAGAACACCAGCAACGCCGAGAACTTCACCCGCTCCGCCAGGCCACCGATGATCAGCGCGGTGGTGATGGCGGCGAAGGTGAGCTGGAAGGCGACGAAGGTGAACTCGGGAATGACCACGCCGTCGGTGAAGGTCGCGGCCGTGCTATCGCCAGTGATGCCAGCCAGGAACATCTTCGACAGGTCGCCGATGGCCCAGTTGAGGCTGCCGCCATCGCCGAAGGCCAGCGAGTAGCCGTACACCACCCACAGGATGGAGATCAGGGCAAAGATCGCCAGCACCTGGGTCAGCACCGACAGCATGTTCTTGGCGCGCACCAGACCACCGTAGAACAGCGCCACGCCGGGGACGATCATCAGGATCACCAGCAAGGTGGACAACATCATCCATGCGGTGTCGCCCTTGTCGGGCACCGGTTCCGCGGCGGGTGCCGCTTCGGCCGGAGCGGCTTCGGCGGCGGCCATGGGTGCCATTTCCGCGGCCACGGCTTGCAGCGTTTCCACGGCTTCGGCCGGCAGGGATTCCTCGGCCAGCACGGTGCCGGCCAGGCCCAACGTGCCAACCAGCAACAGGGATGCAAACAGTCGTTTCATGATGTGTTCTCCTCAGATCGCGGCCGCGCCGGTTTCGCCGGTGCGGATGCGCACGACCTGTTCCAGATCCCAGACGAAGATCTTGCCGTCGCCGATCTTGCCGGTCTGCGCGGCCTTGGAAATGGCCTCGATGGCCTGGTCGAGCAATTCCGCCTTGATGGCGATCTCGATCTTGACCTTGGGCAGGAAATCGACCACGTACTCCGCGCCGCGATACAGCTCGGTGTGGCCCTTCTGACGGCCGAAGCCCTTGACCTCGGTGACGGTGATACCGGACACCCCCAGTCCGGACAGGGCTTCACGCACCTCGTCCAGCTTGAAGGGTTTGATGATGGCGGTGACGAATTTCATGTCTGCTCCCAAACGCGAGATTCAGGGAAATGAGGGGCGCCGATGAGCTGGGCGCCCCGCTCGACTGGCTGATCAGAACGACTTCGAGAGCCAGAACGTGGTGGTGCCCTTGCCAAGGAACTGGTTGTTTGCATCCGTCCAGTTGGCCTTCTTGGCATTGGTGTCGGTATACATCACGCCGATGGTGACGTCGGACAACGTCTTGCTCATTTTTCCCAGGTCATAGGAAACGCCGATCTTCCAGTCGTCGTAATCCTGAGGCCCGTTGTTCTCGAACTTGAACGTGCCCCAATGTGCATCGACGGTCAGACCGGTTTCTCCGATGGGAACGCTGGCGGACAGCTCCAGGTAGGTGGAGCCATCGGCCTTGGCGAATCCGAACACCTCATCGCTGATGTAGTAGGCATACTTGGCTTTGAACCACTTCCAGCCCAGCGATGCGTACAGTTCGGTGGTGTTTGCATTGACGGCCCCAGCCTTGGTGCCCGGGTAGAAGTACTGCACGGCACCGACGTCGTAGGAAAGGCCGGTATCGCCGATGTCAGCGCCGTAGCCGGCATAGACGTCGACTTCGAGGTTGCCGGAGGCGTAGCCCTGGAAGTCCTCGATCCAGCCGACATTGGAACCCCAGGTGCCGATGTAGAAGCCGCTGCTGTGCGCATAGTCGAAGCCGCCCTGCAGCGCCATGTCGCCACCCGTCTGCGAGATGCCGCGGAAAATGTAGTTGCTGGTCATGCCGACGTTGGCGGTGAAGCTATGCGGGCTTTCCCCGGCCATGGCAAGCGCCGGCGCGCCGAGCAAACCGGTCAGAACGAGAGAGTGAACGAGCTTTTTCATGAGTGATCTCCACAGGGAAAGAAACGGTGCGGGTTTGCACGACCCTGTAAAGCACATCGCGTGCCACCTACAAATATGGCTAATAAACATATTGTTATGTCTACGTGATCGATAATGGCGCGGTCACGTGCACGGACGTGGTGCATGTGCCCGCGGCCGTGCACCGAGCTGGCGCCGGCCGGCGCCGCCGCCGCTTTGCTACACTGCGCGCACCGTTTTCCCGACCATGGAAGTCCCGACATGCTGCCGCAGAAACTCGCCCAGGAAGTCGCCGGCAAAGTCGCCGAAGCCCTTGCCGTCAGCCCCGCGCGCGATCTGGAAAAGAACCTCAAGGCCAGCCTCGCGGTCTGGCTGTCCCGTCTGGATCTGGTCACGCGCGAGGAATTCGACGTGCAGACCGAGGTGCTGGCGCGCACCCGCGAGAAGCTGCAGGCGCTGGAAGCGCGCGTGGCCGAACTGGAAGCGCAGCGCACGCCGTGAACGCTGAACGCGTCGAGGTGGCCGCCGCCGTGATCGAGCGGCCGGACGGCAGTTTCCTGATGGCGCGGCGCCCGGCCGGCAAGGTCTATGCCGGCTGGTGGGAATTTCCCGGCGGCAAGGTGGAGCCGGGCGAATGCGCGCGGGCCGCGCTGCGACGCGAATTGCGTGAGGAACTGGGCATCGACGTGATCAATGCCTGGCCGTGGCTGAACCGTGCCTACGTCTACCCGCACGCGCACGTGATGCTGCGCTTCTTCCGCGTCGATGCCTGGCAAGGCGCACCGCACCCGCACGAGGATCAGGCGCTGGCCTGGACCCACGCGGCGCTACCGGAGGTGACCCCCATCCTGCCGGCCAACGGTCCCATCCTGAAAGCCCTGCGCCTGCCGCTGGAATACGCCATCTCCGATGCCGCCGCACTGGGCGCGGACGAGTTCCTGCGCCGGCTCGACCTGCGCCTGGCGCAGGGGCTCAGACTGTTGCAGTGGCGGGAACGGGACTTTCCGCCGGACGTCGCGGCACGCCTGCTCGACGCAGTCGCGGCACGTTGCCGCGCGGCCGACGCGCTGTTGATGCTCAATGCCGACATCGAACGTGCCCACGCTTTGGGCACGGGCGTGCACCTGAATGCCGCGCAGTTGCTGCGAACGGCACGGCGGCCCGACCTGGAGTGGGTGAGTGCCTCCTGTCATGACGCGACCGAACTGGCGCACGCGGCGCAGCTCGACCTGGACTTCGTGGTGCTGTCGCCGGTGCTGCCCACGGCCAGTCATCCCGGTGCGGCGACGCTGGGCTGGGCGGCATTCGCCGAGCTGCTGCGCGATTATCCGCTGCCGGTCTTTGCCCTGGGCGGGCTGGATCGCACCGATCTGGCGCAGGCGCGCAGCTTGGGCGCGCACGGCGTCGCGCTGAAACGCCAAGCCTGGGTGGTGGCATGAACGCGGCGTTGCGCTGGCTGCCGCTGTTGCTACTGCTGCTGATCGGTGGCGTACTTTGGCTGGCGCGCGACATGGGCCAGCCTGACGCGGTGCGGGTGGTGTGTGCCGATCTCACCGCCGGTTGCGCGCACGGCAGCGGCGCCGATGCGATCGAGTTCGGCAGCGACCAGCGTCCCAACCCCATGCAGCCGTTCCATCTGTGGCTGCGCGCCGCCGGTGCGCGTGCGGTGGAAGCCAGCTTCACCATGGAAGGCATGGACATGGGGTTCAACCTGTACCGCCTGCGCGCCGATGAGCAAGGCGTGTTCCATGCCACCATCACGCTGCCGGTGTGCGTCACCGGACGGCGCGACTGGATCATGAATCTGCGTATCGACGACACGCTTCTGGCCGTGCCATTTGTCACCGACATGTAACATTGGGCGTGTGCGCGCGTGCCTATAATCCGCGCATGGGCCGTGCATACGGCGATTCAGCGAGGCCGTCACGGCGGCACATCCGAGGAGAACAGCAGCGATGGGCAACGAACATACCTACAAGAAATTCGACGCCGACCTGGAATCCGCGCGCGCCAGCGTGCTGGAAATGGGGGGCCTGGTCGAGGAGCAGGTGAACAAGGCGGTGGAGGCGCTGATCACCGGCAACACCAAACTGGCCGAGGAAGTGATCGCCAACGACCACAAGATCAATCTGCTGGAAGTCGCCACGGACGAGGCTTGCACCCGCATCATCGCGTTGCGCCAGCCGGCGGCGGTCGATCTGCGCATGATCCTGACCATCGTCAAGACCATCACCGATCTGGAACGCATCGGTGACGAGGCGGCCAAGATCGCTCGTTTCGCCATCAAGGTGTACGACAGCGATCGTATCCTGACGCCGCGCTACAACGAAATCAAATACATGAGCGGCCTGGCGGTGCGCATGTTGCGCGAGTCGCTGGACGCCTTCGCGCGTCTGGATGTCTCCGGCGCCGCCGGCGTGGCGCGGCAGGACATCGAGGTGGACGAGGAATTCCACCTGATCACGCGCCATTTGATCACCTACATGATGGAAGACCCGCGCACCATCTCCACGTTCATCGACCTGCTGTTCGTGGTCAAAGCCATCGAACGCATCGGCGACCATGCCAAGAACATGTCGGAATACGTGGTGTTCATGGTCAAGGGCAAGGACGTGCGCCACACCACCATCGAGGAACTGGAGCGCGAAATCCAGTGAGTGCGGGAGCGTCGCTCACAGGCGAAGGGCCGGCATTGCCGGCCCTTGGTTTTTTCGGCTCTGCGAGCCGCCGCCCACAGCGGATGCAGCGCGCGATCAATGCCCGTGTTTGTGCTGCATGCCGCCGGTCGCGCGTGCTTCCAGGGTGACGGCGAGCGTCTGTTCCTTGCCGTCGGCGCCGCGCACCTGCAGCGTCACCGGCACCTTGTCGCCTGCCTTGATCGGTTGTTTCAGGCCGATGAACATGATGTGCAGGCCGCCGGGTTTGAGTTCCACCGTCTTGCCCTTGGGCAGCGGGATGTTGTCGACCTGACGCATGACCATCACGCCGCCGTCCATCTGCATGGTGTGCAGCTCGACATGGGATGACACCGGGCTTGCGCCGCCGACCAGGGTCATGTCGGCTGCCGCGGTCAGACGCATGAAGCCGCCGGCGACCTTCTGACCGGGCGCGGTGGCCCGGGTCCACGGATCATCGATGCGCACGCTGTCGGCCAGCGCGGGCGTGGCGAGCAGGAACGAGGTGAGAGCCAGCAGGGTGGCGCGGCGGAAGCGGTCTATGGTTTGCATGGGAAACCTTTCGTCGTGAATGAGTGGAGGGGGGTCAGAACTGCATGTGGACGGCGGTATACCATGAGCGGCCGGGACCGGGCACGGCCGTGCCCCAGCGCGGGTAGTTCGGCAACGGGGGATTGGTCATGGTCGTGCCCTGGCCGACGTAAGCACCACCGGTGGGCAGGTAGTAGTGTCGGTCGAGCAGGTTCTCCACGCCGAAATCGATGCGCACGGTCTTCCAGGCGTGGCTGGCGCGCAGGTTGAGCAGCCCATAGCCCGGCGTCTCGATTTCGTTGCGCACGCTGGAAACATCATCCTTGCCCTTGACCAGGACCCACTCGATGGCGTTGTCCCAACCCCTGAGTTTGTGCGTGAGGGTCAGGCGGGCGTTGAGCGGCATGATGTTGTACAGGCCGTCGCCGGTGGTCCGGTTCTTGCCGTCGGTGTAGTTGACCACGCCTTGGACGCCGAACTCGCCGGCCGGGCTGCTGGCCAGTGGCATCCTGCCGGAGACATCGATGCCATACAGGCGGGCGGATGCATTGGCATAGCGCAGTGTCGTGAACTGGCCGGTCTGAGGCACGGTACGCGGCGCGTTGGTGGCGGCGTCCCATTGGATCGCGTCGATGTAATCCGTGACCCGGGTGTAGTACGGCGTAGCCTTGAGCGCCCAGGCGCGGTCGGCGGCGTGCCAGTCGAAGCTGGCCGACAGGGTGTGTGCCTTTTCCGGTTTGAGGTCGGGGTTGCCGACGTAGCCGTTGCCGTCACCGACGAAGTTGTTCATCAGGGCGGCCATCTGCCAGGTCGACCACGGATAGGTTTCATACAGTCCGGGCGAGCGTACCTTGCGTGCCAGGCCGAATTCGATGTCGAACCGTTCGTCCACGGTGTAACGCGCCAGCGCGGTGACATCCCAGTTGTGATCCGTGCGGCTGCGGTCGAGCGCATTGAAGATGGCCATGTCGCGCCCCTGGTTGCCACCGCCCAGCGGGTTGTAGCCGGTGACTTCACCCGCGTCCATGCTGACACGCTCATAGCGGGTGCCGAGCAGCGTGGTCCACTGCGTACCGGTTCTGCCTTCCCATTCAGCGAACACGGCCGCGCGATCGCGCTCGCCGTCGCGGATGTTCCAGAAGGTGCCGGGGAACATGCCGGAACCGGAGGGCGGCCACCAGTCATCCAATCGGTAGCGGTGCAGTTCGGTACCGACGCGCAACCGCTCATCCGGTGACAGTTGCACATCTCCCTTGAGCGTGAGCCCGGTGGTTTCGCTTTCGGTGTACATCGGCATGCCCGCCGCACAGGTGGCGGACGGTACCGGCGCGCACGCCGCGCCGTTGCCGCCGGGCGGGTTGTTGCCACCCGAGGCGCTGCCGTACCAGTAGCGCTTGTCCGCGCCGAAATCCATGAAATGGTCGACCCGCTCGTGATAGGCGCGCGCTTCCAGCCGGCCCCAGTCGTAACGGCCCAGGTAGCGCAGATTGGCGCGCTTCTGCTGGTTGTCGAGCATGTCCATGCGCTGGTTGGGGTAGAGCTGATAGGGCAGATCCTGATAACCGAGTTTGACCTCGACCATGTGGTTACCACCCTTGAATGCCATGCCCAAGGTGTGGTTGCGCGTGTCGTAGGCGGTGGAGCCGACTTCGTCGCGCGCCAGGGTGTGGCCGACGCGACCGGTGAAATCGTAGTCCTTGAACGCCTTGCCCGCCTTGTAGTTGTCGGCCCGCGCCAGCGCACCGCTGTAACTCAGGCTGGCCGACTCGCGCGCATGCGTTGCGGTCAGATTGACGCTGCGCCCGTGGCCGTTGCTGCGATAGGCGGCGCCGATCTCGCCGGTGGTGAGGCTGTGGCCGTCGGGCGCGAACAGCGGCGGGCGCGTTTCCGCGAGGATGGTGCCGCCGATGCTGTCACCACCGACGCTGACCGGGGTGATGCCGGCGTAGACCTTGATTGTCTCCACCTGACTGGGGTCGACGTAGGACAGCGCCGGGTTCATGTGATTGGGGCAGGCGGCGTACAGGTCCATGCCGTCCACCTTGATGCGCAGGCGGTCATCGGCCAGTCCGCGGATGGCCGGCAGGCTGGAGACGCCGCCGGCGCCGTACAGGCTGACGCCGGGCGTCTCGCGCAGCAGGCTGGCGGTGTCGCTGGTGACGGCGCGCAGCCGGACGAGTTCGGCTGCGCCCGGGCCGGACTGGTTCAGTGCGCGTGTCTGGGGCTTGGTCGCGGTGACCAGGATGGAATCCAACGTCGGAATGTCCGCCGCGGCGGATATGGGAAGCGTGGCGATCAGCAGCGCCAGGGTTTTCAGTCGCATACCGGATGTCCATGTCAGAAAAACCCGGTGATGCTAGGAAACCCCCCGGCGCAGCGGAATGCGACAAATCGTCGCACCCACCCGGGCACAAAAAAACGGCCCACCTGCGCGGGCCGTGAACCGATACGTCTACACGTATGGAAGCACCGCCATGGTAGTTTGCGGTGCGCACGTGCGGAATGCGACATGTTGTCGCAGGGAGGGTGTGGCACGCGCGGCTAGAATTGCGTTCATGCCATGGGCCACTCTCGACTTCGCACACGGCCATGACCGGCTGCCGGAGGATGCGCAGCGTCGGCTGGTGCTGACGCGCGCCGCGCTGATCCTCGCCGAGGCGGCGGGGGTGGCTTTGCTGATCGGTTTCCTCGATGCGCGTCTGCCGTTGCCGGCCCTGATCCTCATTCTGATGCTGCACGTGGTACTCAACGTGTTCGCCTGGTGGCGCCGACGTGCCGGCGGATGCGCGGCGCCCGAGGTGGCGCTGCAGCTGGCGGTGGATGCCGCCAGTATCGGCGCCTTGGTATATCTGACTGGCGGCTATGCCAACCCGTTCATCTCGTTGTTGCTGGTGCCGCTGATCCTGGCGGCGGTGATGCTGCCAGCGTACCTGGCCTGGGCCATGGCGCTGTGGGTTGGTGGGCTGTACACCCTGCTGATGCATTTCTATCACCCGCTGGTGCTGCAGGTTTCGGGCCAGGCGGCGGTGGACCTGCATCTGGCGGGCATGTGGCTGAACTTCCTGCTCACTGCCGCGCTGGTGGCTGCCTTCGTCGGCCACCTCGCCGCCGGTCTGCGTCGGCGTGACGCCGAACTGGCCGAGGCGCGCGAGCGGCGCATGCGCGATGAGCAACTGTTCGCGCTCGGCTTGCAGGCGGCCGGCGCGGCGCACGATCTGGCCACGCCGATGGCATCCATGCGCATCACGGTGGACGAACTGGCGCGTGACTATGCCGGCGACGAGGAGCTGGCGCCGCCGCTGCGCGTACTGACTGGCCAGCTTGCGCGCATGGAGACCGTACTGGCCCGGCTGGCGCGCGCCGCGCGCGCGCGCGGACAGGCACCGGGCGCACCGGAACCCGCCGCCGACTGGCTTGGCCGCCTGTTGGAACATTGGCGTCTGATGTGGCCGGATGCGCGGGTCGACCTGCGTCTGGCCGACGATCTGCCGAAGATTGCCGACGACCCGGCGCTGGAAGGTGTGCTGGTGACCCTGCTGAACAATGCCGCGGAAGTCTCGCCGGCACAGGTGACGCTGGCCTGCACACGCACGCGGGATGCCCTGCTCATCGAGGTGGGTGATCGCGGCGGCGGCCCAGATGCCGGCAAGGCGCCGGGTTGGGGCGTGGGGCTGGAACTGGCGCGCGCCGCGTTGGCGCGTCTGGGGGGTGATCTGCAACTGCTGGAGCAGGACCGTGGCACGCTGGCGCGGGTACGCCTGCCATTGGCGGAGCAGTCCGCATGAACGTGGCCTGGAAGCTGCTGCTGGTGGACGACGACGCGGTGTTTCGCGCCACGCTGGCCGGCGCGCTGACCCGCCGCGGCCATCAGGTCAGCGAGGCGCAGGACATCGCCGGCGCGCTGCGCTGCGCGCAGATGCTGGCGCCCGACGCGGTGGTGCTGGATCTGCGCCTGGCGGACGAATCCGGGCTGCGTCTGATCGAGCCACTGTTACGGGCGCATCCGCACGCGCGCATCCTGCTGCTCACCGGCTACGCCAGCATCGCCACCGCCGTCGAGGCGATCAAGCTGGGCGCCGTGCATTACCTGCCCAAGCCGGCGTCGGTGGAGCAAATCCTGGCCGCGCTCGGCCGGCAAGAGGGCGACCCGGACGTCGCGCCGGCGGACACGCCGCTGTCGGTGGATCGTCTGGAGTGGGAGCACATCCAGCAGGTGCTGGCCGCGCACGACGGCAATCTGTCGGCCACCGCGCGCGCGCTGAAGATGCACCGCCGCACTTTGCAACGCAAACTGGCCAAGCGCCCGGTCAGGGCGTGAGGCTCTCCAGCACCAGATTGCGGTTGGTGTAGATACACAGGTCGGCGGCGATGCCGATGGCCTCGCGCACGATGCTGTCGGGATCGAGCTGCGTATGCTGCAACAATGCCAGCGCGGCCGACTGCGCGTAGGCGCCGCCGCGGCCGATGGCGGCGATGCCGTGTTCCGGTTCCAGCACGTCGCCGGCGCCGGTGATGATCAGCGTGCTGGTGCGGTCGGCCACTGCCAGCATGGCTTCCAGTCGGCGCAGCATGCGATCGGTGCGCCAGTCCTTGGCCAGTTCCACGGCGCTGCGCACCAGGTTGCCCTGGTGCTTCTCCAGCTTGGCTTCGAACCGTTCGAACAGCGTGAAGGCATCCGCCGTGCCGCCGGCAAAACCGGCCAGGATGCGGTCCTGATACAGCCTGCGCACCTTGCGTGCGCCCGCCTTGATGACGATGTTGCCGAGCGTGACCTGACCGTCGCCGCCCATGGCGACCGCTTCGCCCCGGCGGACGCAGAGGATGGTGGTGCCGTGGAACTGCTGCATCGTGTGAGCGTCGTCGATCGCCATCAGGCCCGTTTGCGGCCGAGCACCACGGCGTACTGGCCCGCGCCGACCAGCAGTAACAGCGTGTTGACCAGTTCGTTGCCTTCCTTGAACAGGATTTTGCAGCCGGATTGGGAGATGCCGATGAGGTTGTCCAGCAGCAGACCGACCACGGAAAAGTCGATGCGCACCACGTCGGCCAGGTCGATTTCCACCTGCGACCTGCCGCGCGCGAACTCGCGCAACGCAGCGAACTGCGTTTCGCTGCCCGGGCCGATGACGCCGTGCAGCGAAAAAGTCGTGCCAGGGTCGCCCACGGGTGCCTCCGTGCCGTTACCGTTGGGCACGGGCAGCGGCAGCGGTGGCGCGTAGGAGGGTGGGGACACCTCGAAAGCCATGGCGTAGTCGATCGCCACCTGTTCGAACTCCTCCTCCTTGCCCAGCAGTTGAAACACCGCCATCAGCAGGAACCAGCCTGATTCGGTCAGACGCTCGCCCTGGCGGGCGGCGTTCAGGCGCACGGCGAAGCCGGGACCGCCGATCAGCTCGATCGGCTTGCGCAGCTCGTGCAGGCGGAGGATGTCGCCGAGCATGGCTTTGGCGGTTTCCTCGTCCGGCGCCTGGGTACGCGAGACATCGATGCGCACGTAAGCCGCGCGCTCGGCGTCCTGCAGGAAACGCGCCTGCTTCACCCGTTCCAGGCTGCCGTATTTCTCGCCGTAACTGAGCAATGGCGGCGGCACGCTGGCTGCGCGCGGCGCCTTGCGCGGCGACCACGTGGGCGGAGAGCGTTCGAAGCGGACGGCGAAATCCACCGCGGCATCTTCGAAGGGCGCGGCCTGGTCGCTCACTTCGTACAGGTCGAACAGCATGTACCAGGGCAAGGGGTCGCGGTCCTCGCGATGGTCGAGCAGATAGCGGTTGAGCAAGGCCGCCGTCTCGCCCACCTTGCCGTTGGCATACAGCACGGCGGCTTCTTCCAGTTCGGGCGCCAGTCCGCCCTGCGCCTCCTCCACCTCGATGCCCGAGCTCGCCTGCGCCGCTGGCTGCCTGGCTTGGGTGTAGGACGGCTCGACCGACGGCTGGCCTTCCTTGAGGAAGGCCATCAGATCTTCGGTCTTGTCCTTGCGGAAGAAGGAGAACACGGCAAACTCATCCGACCGACTGACGAAAATGTCGAAAGCTTAACAGAAGCGCGCCGTCGTGGTTGTGAGGCATGTCACTTGCTCGCGTATGCAACCGGCACATCACCCTCCGTCCGCGCCGCCGCTCGGCTAAACGGGCTTCAGGGCTCACGGCACCGGATCGTGGCCGCCGGGATGCCAGGGGTGACAGCGCGATATGCGCCGCACGGCGAGCCAGGAACCCTTGATTGCCCCGTGCTTCTCTACCGCTTCACGGGCGTAATGCGAACAGGTCGGGGTGAACCGGCACTGATTGCCGACGAATGGCGACAGCGCCAGTTGATAAACCCGAATCAATGCGACCAGCAGCCACTGGGCGGGGTTGAGGCGACGGCGGGGCTCGGACGGGTGCGGATTCATGAACGGTAACGTGGCGCCAGGCGGCGTGCCAGGCGCAAATCCTCCGGCGTGTTGACGTTGAGAAAACCGTAAGGGTCGTCGTCGAACACCACGGTCGGGCAGGCATGCCGAGCCTGCCAGGCCTGCACCTGCCGGCCACCGTCGGCGACGAACGCGCGCAGGTCGGCAATCAGCTCGCGATGCACCAGCATGACCGCGAAATGCGTGCCGGTCTCGTCTGCGGCACGGGCCAGCAGCGCACCGCTGGCCAGCGCATGGCCGTAGAGGCGATCGGCGAGGTCCAGGGGCAGGAACGGTGCATCACAGGGCGCGCACAGCAGCCAGGGCTGGCGCGCGGTGAGGGCGGCGGCGATGACGCCGGCGAGCGGGCCGGGACGATCGCTCACGGTGTCCGGCACCACGGTGTAGCCGAGGCCGGCGTAACGGTCCAGGCTGCGGTTGGCGTTGAGCAGTACCTCGGTGACCCGTGCGCGCAGGCGTTCCGCCACCCATGCCGCCAGGGGAGTCCCATCGAGTTCCATCAGTCCCTTGTCTTCGCCGCCCAGGCGTCGCGCCAGGCCGCCGGCGAGCACCACGGCGCTGATCGGCAGCGGTTCAACGGGTGTCATCGTCGCCCACGAAGTAGAGCCGGTAGAGCTGGGCCTTCTGGCGCGGACGTTGTCCCTCCCAGCGCATACCCGGAAAGTCATCGTCGGCCAGGTGTTCACCCGCCTTCCGGTCCAGCGCCAGCAGTACCCAGGGACAACCGGCGCGCCCCGGATGGATGCCATGCAGGCGCAGCATGGTGGCCATGGCGGGATCGACCCGGGCATCGAGGCATGCTTCCGCCGGTAGATGACCGGCCAGGTCGTGAATCAACGGCCGGTAACCCCAACCGGCATCGATCCAAGGGCGGAACAGCGCGACCAGCAGGCCCCACAGCAGCATCATGCCGGTGGCCCAGACCAGGATGGGGCGGCTCTTCGCGCGCGGGAACAGCGGGATCGCCACCAGCCAGACGACGGTCAGGGCGATGGCGATGGTCAGACTGCCTCGATCGACGCTGCCCGGCGCGTACTCGGGCACCAGCCGGGCCATGTGCGCGGCCAGTCGGGTCGGCACACCCCACTCGATGGCGGCGAAATAGATCCAGAAGGCGGTTGCGAAGAACAGGAAGCAGAGTACGCCGAACCAGTAGAACGCGCTGGCCGCGCCACGCCGAAGTCCATCGATGGCGTGTGCCGCGAGCAAAGCCAACGGCAACAACAAGGGCAGCAGCGCGCCATCACGACTCCAGGCGGGATAGAGCGCGGCGACGGACAGAACCGCCAGGCTCGACAGCGGCATGTGCAGGGTTGCGCTGCGCAGCAGGCGCCGATGCTCGTGCCAGACCGCAGCGACGGCGAGCGGCCACAGCGGCCAGGCGAACCAGGCCAACTCGGCGTAGGCGTTGGCGGGGGCCCGCGGGGGCGGGAAGCCGGCGCCGGCGTGCCAGCGCAGCCAGCCATCGAGCAGATCGGCTTGCCTGAGTGCCGCCAGTGCGACGGCAAGGGCCGCCGCCGCGACACCCAGCCCCACCGCGACGGCGCGCAGGTAAGCGCGGGTGCGCCATGCCGGTGACAGCAAAGGCAGCAAGACTACCAACGCCCCCAGTACCAGATCGTGCACGCCGCGCAGACCCAGGGTCAACGTCGTCAGCGCGCTGGCGATGAGCACGCCGCCCGCGATCGGGCGCTGGCGGGCGATGGCCACCCCCAGCAGCATAACGGACCAGGCGGCCAGCAGTGCGCTGTCGGGCAACAAGGCATGCGCCAGCAGCATCAGTCCGAAAGCACCTTGCAGCGCCAGCACGGCCACCGCCGCGAACCCCGCGCCGAACAACGCGCGTGCCGTCAGGCCCAGGCACAGCAGCGCCGCAAGGGTGAACAAACCGCTCGCCAGGCGCGCGCCATCGAGGGCATCCAGCGCGTATCCGGCGCCCCATCGGGCGAGCTGGCCGGCAACCCAAGTGTGCAGAGGTGACGGCGTGGTCCAGGCCGATGCCGATCCGTCCAGCCAATCCAGCACCGGCGCAAGCGCCAGGGCTTCCTCATGCCGCCAGGCATCGCGTCCGATCAGGCCATACGCCGCCCAAAACAGGATCAGCGGGACGAACCAGAGGATGGCGCGGAGCGGCGTTGGTTGCATGGTCGTCGCGTTCAGGACGTGGGCGCAAATGAAAAGAGGCAGCCACCGGCTGCCTCGTTCACGGGGCGCGTCGGCGGTTTACTTCTTGCCCATGCCGTATTTCTGACGGAACTTCTCGACGCGGCCGGCGGTGTCGACGATCTTTTGCTTGCCGGTGTAGAACGGGTGGCAGGCAGCGCACACTTCCACGTGCAGCGGCTTGTTCATGGTCGAGCGGGTGGTGAAACTGTTGCCACAGCTGCACGTCACCTGGATCTCGTTGTACTGGGGATGGATGCTGGCTTTCATGGGGCCACCTGGTAATCGCCTGGAAAGCCGCGCATTATCCACGAAACGGACTGTCCGGGCAATGCGCACGAAGCCGCGGTGCAGCGCGGACCAGAGTGTCTGCGTAACCTGAGCGGCCTGCTGCTCGCCGGGCGGCTCAGGCCCCGGCCTCGGCCAACAGTGCATCGGTCATGTGCCGTGCCTGCGCCGCGTAGCCGCCCCCGAACAGGTTGAAGTGATTCAGCACGTGATAGAGGTTGTACAGCGTGCGCCGTGTGGTGTAACCGGCATCCAGCGGCCAGGCTGCCCGATAAGCAGCATGGAAGGCATCGGGGAAGCCGCCGAACAGTTCGGTCATCGCCACATCGGCCTCCCGGTCGCCGTAGTACACCGCCGGATCGAACAGCACCGGTACGCCTGCCGCGTAGCCGTAGTTGCCGCCCCACAGATCGCCGTGCAGCAGACTGGGCTCCGGCTGATGATCCGTGAAGAACACCCCCAGGTTCGACAGCAGGCGTTCGCCCCGGGCGATCAGCGTCCTCGGCGCGCCGTTGCGCTCGGCCAGCGACAACTGGAAACCGAGGCGGCGGTCGCGCAGAAACGTCACCCAGTCGGTGCAGCGCGTGTTGTCCTGGTGTGTCGCGCCGATGGTGTTGTGCCGCCACCAGCCGAACGCGTCGGTCACGTGCCGGTGCAGCGCCGCCAGTCGGCGACCCAGTTCAGCCGCATCGCCGCGTCCACCCAGATCCAACCACTCCAGCACCAGGTAGGCATCGTCACCACTCACCCCATGCACGATCGGCCGGGGCACACGCGGTCCGTCTTCCCGGTCCAGTTCCATCAGTCCCGCCGCCTCGGCCGCGAACATGTCCAAACGGCTGCGGTGGTTGATCTTGACGAAGAAACGGCGCCCGTCCTGGCCAATGACAATGATTGCGCGATTGATGCAGCCACCGCCGGCACCATCCTGACGCACGGCCTTGAACGGCGTTCCCGTCGCCGCGCCGATGGCCGCCGTCAAGTCGTCCTGCAGCACCGGTTTCACACCAGCGTCTTGGGCTCGCGCGAGGCGCCGGCCTCCTCCATGCGACGCAGGTAGCTCTGCCAATAGAAGTCCTGCTTCGCACCCAGGTCGTACAGATAATCCCAGGAATAGATGCCGGAGTCGTGGCCATCGGAGAACACCAGCACCACTGCGTACTGGCCCACCGGTTCGATGGCCTTCACCTCGACATACTTCTTACCTACCTGCAACACCTCCTGCCCGGGCCCGTGGCCGCGCACCTCCGCAGACGGCGAGAACACGCGCAGATACTCGTAGGGCAGCTCGAAGCGCTTGCCATCGTCGAAGGCGATCTCCATGAAACGCGACTGCTGGTGCAACTTGATCTCGGTGGGGATCGGCGTATCCCTGCTCAGGCCACCCATATGCGGCTCCTCTATCAGCGTTTGATGATGGAAGGCTAGTTTGCCAGCGCCCGGCGAATGAAACAAGACCGAGTGTTTTTGTCGGGAATTCAGGGTGGAGGCTACCGGACGAGGAAACCGGCACACCGATTGATGACAAACCCCGTGTGGGATCGCATGCCAAGGGAATGATGAACGCCCCAGCGGCAAGGGTGGGGCATTGAACGCCGGTGATGGCTACCGGAACCGAAACCAAACCCGACTTCTGGACCAGAGCCCTGTCCTTCGACCACAGGCCGCGTTTCGCTGCATACGCCCGGTCGCACGAAGACCAACATGCCTATCCGCGCCTGAATCGCGGCTTTCCACCATCATGCTCAACGGCGGCAGGCAACGGCTACCGGCGGCCGCGCCGGCAACGATTACACCAGCCGGAGACCTGCCGGCCGCGCGCTCGGGAAGATCTCGGCCAGATCGGCCGGCGTCAGCGCGAACAGATCGCGCACGAGGCCGGCGAGTACGCCGCGCAGATCGTTCAATACCGGGGTGTCCCGATCCTGGTGCAACGCCGCGAAGTTCAGGCGGGTCTGTTCGCCGTGGATGCGGCCGCCCTGGATGGCGCCGCCCAGCAACCACAGGGTGCTGCCGTGGCCGTGGTCGGTGCCCTTGGTGCCGTTCTCGCGGAAGGTGCGGCCGAATTCGGACAGCACCACCACCACGGTACGGCGCCACAAGGGGCCCAGCGTATCCACCAGGATCTCCAGCCCATCGCCCAGACCGCGCAGTTGGTTGGCCAGGCTGCCCTGCGCGCCGCCCTGACCGGCGTGGGTGTCCCAGCCACCGAGTTCGACGAAGCCGATACGGTACTGCGGACGTTCGCGCATCACCCGCGCGATGCGCCCGGCCTCCAGCGTGAACCCTTGAGCCGGCGCGGCACCACGATCGGCGTAGGTCATTTCCTGACGCAGATCTTCGGCGATGTGCCGGCGCAGACCGAGGCCATCGCGCACCTGGCTCTCCAGCGCGTGGCCGCGGTACAGCGCGAGGATGCGGTCCTCCAGTTCCGGCACCATGGTGGCCGCCGGCATCATGCTCACCGGCGAGTTGGCGACCCGCGCCGCGCCGCGCATCACCGGTGGCAAGGCACGGGTGAAGCTGACGGCGTCGCTGTGCGGCTGGCCACGTTGCAGCACCTGCAACAGGCGGTTGAGGAAGCCGCCGGATGCGCCGCCCGGCTGACCGAATTCGACCCAGTCCTGCGCCTGGAAGTGGCTGCGCGAGACGAAATCGGTGCCGGCGAACGGAATGAACGCGGCCTGTTGCGCTTCGTACAACGGCAGCAGGTTGTCCAGCAGCGCGGGATGCAGCGCCCAGTAATCGTCCAGCGCCACTGCGGCACCGACCTTGCCCTTGGCCGGCGCGGCGATGGCGATATTGGGCCGGGCTGCGTGGTAATCCGCTTCGCCGTAGGGCGACAGCGCGCTCAGGGCGTCGTAGCCGCCACGCAGGAACACCAGCAGCAGGCGGGCATCGCTGCCGCCGGACGGCGCGGCGAACAGACGGCCGCTGGCACCGACCAGCAGGCTCGCGGCGGCGGTTTGAAGAAAGCGGCGACGATGCATGATGGACTCCGTCGGTGGCGATGCCGATGGCGGCATTACCAGTACATGAATTCCGGCGCGGACAGCAGCAGCGCGAGGCGATCGGGAGCGGCCGGCGCATCCGCGATCACCTGGCGCGCGGCCGGAGCCAGCGAGGCATGAACCGTCTGCGTACCGTCGGCGCGCCACAGCGCCTGTACTTCGCGCGGCGGCTCGGTCAGACGCGGCACCACGCGCGCCATGGTTGCCGCCAGTTCGAAGCGCTGCGCGAGCTGGCCGGGACTGAGCCAGTCGTCGCCGGCGAGACTGTAACCATCCGGCGTGCGGCAGCCGAACAGGGGTTGTCCCAGCGTGGCGAGCCAGCGGGCCAGCGGTTTGGCGTCGGTGATCGGATGACCGTCGCGCAGCAGGTCGACCGCGCTCAACACATAACGGTAGGGATCCTTGAAGGTGCGTGCCGGGCGCGGGGCGTCAGCGGCGGCGTGCAACGCTTCCAGGGTAGCGGCCAGGTCACCCGCGCTGGCCTGGAACGCCTTGGCGGCGCGGTCGCGTTGGGCGTCGGTAGCGGCGTCGCCGTACAGATAGCGCGCCAGCTTGCCGCTGACGCGGCGCGCCGTGGCCGGATGCGCCACCAGCAGTTCGATGAGTTGATCCACTTCGGCAAAGCCCGGCGCTTCGATCTTGCGGCCGAGCACGTGCTTCACGCCGGCGTCGTGCTGGTAGGGATTGAACAGGAATTCGCCGCGCTGCCGCGCCAGCGGGTGCTCCTGCGGGTTGCGCCGGCCGGGTTTGAGCGGGCGCAGCCCCAGACCGGTGAGCACCCGCGCGGTTTCGCGTACGTCGGTCTGGGAATAGCCGCCATCGACACCCAGGGTGTGCAACTCCAGCAGTTCCCGCGCCAGATTCTCGTTGCCCTTGCCCGCGACGTTACCGACGTTGTCCAGGTACACCAACATGGCCGGGTGCGTCAGCACGGCGCGCAACATGTCGCCGAAGCGCCCGTACAGATGCGGGCGCAGAGCGTGTTCCAGATAGTCCGGCAAGGCGGGGCCGACCAGCCCTTTCTGCCAGAACACGTTGAAATGATTGAACCAGAACCACAGCAACCGCTCGCGAGCGCGATCCGGCGCGTTGACCGCGGCGAACAGGGTCTGCGCGGCCAGGGCGTCGACCTGCTCCCGGCTGGCGCGGAGCAACGCTCTACGCGCCTGGATGCGCTCATCCGGCGACAGCTCGGCCAAGGCCGCCTGGGCCAGGCGATGGCGCGTGAGGGGATCGTGTTCGCTCATGGTGCGGTCAGCATAGCACCGTTGGCCCGACAGCTGTTCGCCCGGCACCGTCCGCATCGACGGACTGTCGAATCGCGTCCGACCCGCCCGGATGCAACGCTCATGAGCTGCCGTCGGCGGCGACGAGCTGATCGACCGGCACGGTCACCGGTTGTTCGCCACCGAGCAAATGGAGCAGCACGACCACGCGCTCGCGAGCCACGCGCGAGACGATACCGGTGAGCCCTTTGAGCGGTCCGTCGGCCAGGGCGACCTGGGCACCCACCTGAAACGGACTGGCCTGCCCGTCGGGGTCCAGCGCCTGCTGCCGCTCCAGCGCACGGATGGCGTCGAGCGTCTCCGCGGCGATGATCGCCGGCTCCAGACCGAAGCGCACCAGCCCGGTCACGCCGGGCGTATTGCGGATGGGTGCCAGCCCTTGGCCCGGCCGCGTGCAGCACAGGAACAGATAGCGCGGGAACATGATCTGCTCACGCTTCTGCCATGCCCCCCGCTGCCGCGCCCACAGGGTCAGCAGCGGCAGATAGACGTCGTACTCCTGTTCGCGCAGCTTCACCGCCGCATGCAGTTCACGTCGGGGTTTGGTCAGGCAGACATACCAGGGGGAGATCATGCGCGTTGCGCGGGGCGTCGCCCCTGGTCGTTCAGCCGTGTGCCGCCGTCAACACTCCATGGCCCGCCGGTGCCGGCGGCGGCAAGCGGTCGGCGCATGGCCACTCACTTGTAGGTGTACTGGTAGACGTAGCCGTGATAGCCGTAACGGTATTTCTGGCGCACCACGTCCATGTCGTTGAACACGAAGCCCTTGACCGGCACACCCGCTTGCCCCAGGCGTTTCACCGCCTGCTCGATCTCGCGGATCGGATGCTTGCCGGCGCGCGCCACCATCAGCGTGGCGCCGGTATGGCGGCCGATGATGGCGGCGTCGGACACGGCCAGTATCGGCGGTGCATCGACGATCAGAATGTCGAACAGGCCGCCAAGCTGTTCCAGCAGTTCGCCGAAATTCGGGTGCATCAGCAACTCCGACGGATTGGGCGGACGCTGGCCGGTGGTGACCACGGCCAGACCCTCCACCTTGGTCGGCTTGATGATGTCGCTCAGCTTGGCGCTGCCGCTGACGAACTCGGACACCCCCATTTCCCGCTTCATGTCGAACTCGCGGTGGATGTGGCCCTTGCGCAGGTCGGCATCGATGATGGCGACTTTCTTGCCGGACTGCGCCAGTACCGCGCCCAGGTTCTTGGACACGAAGCTCTTGCCGATGCCCGGGCTGGGCCCGGTGATCAGCAGGCTGCCCTTGGCCGCATCCAGCAACGCGAAGTGGATGGTGGTGCGCAGACCGCGCAGACTCTCCACCGCACTGTCGTCCGGGTAATCGATGGCCAGCAGCTCGCCACGTCGTTTACCGTGCTTGATGTCGCGAGCCAGATCCGATTCCGCCTTGCTATGCGGCACCGTGGCATACACCGGCAGTCCGAGGGTCTTCTCGATCTTGTCCGGGTCTTCGACCATCACGCGCAGCGAGCGGATGATCCAGATCAGCACCAGGCTGGCCAGCAGCCCTGCAAGCAGCGCCACCGCCAGGATTAGCGCACCCTTGGGCGCCACCGGCTTGCTGGACACCACGGCCGCATCGATGATGCGCGCATCGCCAACGGTCCCGGCCTTGGACACGCGCAGTTGCTGGGCACTGTTGAGCAGTTCGGTGTACAGCTTGTTGGACACTTCGACGTCGCGTTGCAGGCGCAGGATCTGCTGCTGGGTGGCCGGCAAGGTGGCGACGGCGCGCTCCGATTGACTGCGCTTGGCGTTCAGGCGAGCCAGTTGCGCGTCGATGGCCTGGATGCGCGGGTGCTCGGGCGTGTAGCGCTGGCGCAGCTCTTCGCGTTGCTGCTGCAACGAGATGATTTCCTTCTCGAAGGTCACCACGGAATCCAGCACGCCCTTGGTCTCCAGCGTCAGGTCCACCGAGCCGCGGCTCTGCCGGTAGTTGTTGAACGCCGCCTCGGCGGCATCGACCTGCGCCTTCAGCACCGGCAACTGCGTCTCCAGAAACTTCAGCGTGTTCTCCGCTTCCGCCGAACGGAACTCCACGTTCTGCCGCACGTAGCTGTTGAGGATTTCGTCCAGCACGCGCGTGATCAGCGCGGCGTCCGCCCCTTCCAGCGTAGCCTCCAGCACACCGGATTGCTTGGCGCGTTCCTTGACATTGAAATTGTCGCGCAGCGCGTTGATGGCGTCCTGTTCGGCCACCTTGACCAGCGTGAACCGCGTACCGGGCCGCGCCACCAGCTCCGACACGAACATCCTGTATTCGCCCGCCTCGGCCGGCTGGTCGAGCACGCCCTCCAGCACCATGACATCGTCGGCGTCGTAGACGCGATAGGCACCGTTCTCACCGGCGACCAGCGTCAGCGTCTCGCCGATCATGTTGCGCGGCACCTCCAGCGATTCCACACGCAAGCGTTCACCGCCCCAGGCGTAGTCCTTCAGGCCGAACAGCGGCGCGGCGATGTCCTCGCCGGCATAGCGCCGGGCGATGGCCTCGCCGAACACCGGGACATACTTGGGCTGCGCGATGATGTCGAGCTTGAGCTGGTTGACCACGCGGCCGAGGATCATGCGCGACTTGAGGATCTCCATCTGCGCCGCCACCGATACGCTCTCGCCCATCAGCGGCTGCAATTCCTTCAGCGCGGTCAGGCCCGACGCCTTGCTGTCCTCCACCTGCAACAGCGCATCGGCGCGATAGATGGGTGTCGCCACATACAGGAAGGCCGCGCCCAGAAACAGCGCGAACGCGGTGACGCCGGCGATCAGCCATTTGCTCTCCAGCAGCGTGGCCATGAGCTCGCCCAGATTGATCTCGTCGTCCCGGTCGTCGAAGCCGGCATGCGGTGTGTTGGCGGTGGGCGCGGCGGGAGTGAGTTCGGCAGTCATAGGTCGGAACGGGAGAGGAGAACGGGCACCGCGACCAGTCGGCAGCACCCCGGCGCGGACGCTCGGCAAACCGGCGCATTGTAGCGGCGCAGAGATTCATGTCGCAACGCGCACGCAGGCCGCCTGGCGCACGGGCGGCGCCGCGGTCGCCGGCGACCGGTCACAGCCGCTTCACCCAGGAAGCCAGGGCCTGGTCGATCAGTGCCAGCGCTTCGTCGTAGACAGCGTCCGACTGCTTGTACGGATCCGGCACTTCCTTGCCACCATCCCAGTGACCGAGCAGATAGATCTTGCCGCGCGCGGTCGGCTCGATGTCGATGACCGCATCGCGGTGCGCCTGTTCCATCACCAGGATCAGATCGGCCCAGCGCGCCAGCTCGGAATCGAACTGGCGCGCCCGGTGCGCCTCCAGGTCCAGGCCGCGCGCGCTCATGCGTGCGCGCGCCGGATCATCGGCCGGATGGTTGACCAGCGCACCGACGCCGGCCGAGCGCACTTCCACCCGGCGGCCAGCCTGCTGCAACTGTTGCCTGAGCAGTATCTCGGCCATCGGGCTGCGACAGATGTTGCCGGTGCAGACGACCAGGATACGCTCGAACATCGGACGATCAGGCCGGCTTAAGCGGTGACCGCGTTGACGCGGCCGAGCACATGTTCGGTGTGGATCAGCGTCTTGCGGTGCCGCGCGCGCCGGTCGTGCAGGCGCCGGTCGAGCGCATGCGGCTTGATGCCGACACGACGGTCGTTGGCCTCGTTACGCACCAGATACTGCCGTACGCGCACGTCCCGGTAGCCCCGGAACCGCGCTTTCAAGCTGTCCACCAAGCGCCGCGTTTCGTCCTGCGCCGCATCGCTATCCTCGTGCAGCAGTTCCAGGATGGCATAGACATGTCCCCCGGCGCGGGTGCTGGCGTCACGCGTCTCGTACACCGACAGGCGGTAGTCGTCTCGCCCACGCATGTAATCGACCAGGGCCTTGATCATCAGCTCGGCATGATCGGGGTGGCAGTTGCCGACGTACACGCCCTTGACCTCGGGCGAAGCCAGCCCCAGCCAGGTGTGCAGCCGGCGCAGCGCCGGCACGAAGCGCCACGGGCGCAGCACCAGATAGAAATAGCCGGCAAACGCGATCAGGAACGCAACCAACATGGTCGACTCGGCCACGTCGGCAGCCAGCATGGCGAAGCCCAAGAGGCCGAACGCCAGTTGGATCAGAGCGATCGCATACACGGTATCCTGCACACGGAAGCCGGCGCGGATGAACAGGTGATGCAGATGGTGCCGGTCGGGGCGGAACGGCGAGCGACCCAGCCAGATGCGGCGGGTCATGATGCCCACGGTGTCCATCAGCGGTACGGCGAACAGCCAGAGCGCCAGCACCGGCGGCATGGCGCGATGTTCCCCCTGCGACAGGTCGATCAACAGCCAGGCGAACAGCAGGCCCAGCAACATGCTGCCGTTATCGCCCATGAACACCCTCGCGCGCCGGTTGGTCGGATAACGCATGTTGAAGAACAGGAACGCGGCAACACCGGCCATCAGCATCACCGCCAGCGTCAGATGCGCCTGGGCGCCAGCGCTGTGCGCCACCAAAGCGATCAACAGCAGACTGACGAAGCTGACCGAGCCGGACAGACCATCGATGCCATCGATCATATTGAGCGCATTGATCACGCCTATGGTCGCAAACACGGTGAACGGGACAGCCAGCCAGCCCAGACGCAACGGTGAACCATCGAGCAGCGCGCCCAAATCGACCAGCGCGACCCCCGCCCAAAGCGCCATCAACGAGGCCACGCCGGCCTGGATGACGAAGCGCGGCTTGAAACTCAGTTGCCACAGGTCATCGGCAAAGCCAGTCAGGAAGATGATCAGCGAACCGAGTGCCAACGCACCCCATTGGTGCATAGGCAGCAGTTCGCGGGCATAGAGTACGTACAACGCGCAGGCCAGCGCGGCCAGCACCGCCGTACCACCGACGAACGGCGTGCTGTGCGCATGCGTCTTGTGTCCACCCGGCTTGTCGACGATGCCATGGCGATGAGCAAGACGCATGGCGTAGCGCAGCGCCACGCCGGCGAACAACAGCGTTACGAAGAACTCGACGACGTGGACCATGGCAGCCTACCTCCTGTTATCGGTGTTCACGCCTCGCGCTGACGCGCAACGGACGCGTGCAAGTATATGATTAAACACTGATGCACTGATGGACCTGACGGAAATTCCGCGACCGCTACATAAAAGCAGATTTCGTGCCATCACCCCACGGCGCAGAAAAAACCGTTGAGGATTGAACGGATTAGTCGTCCCCGCCGGCCCACTGCGGGCGGGGCTGCCGTCGAGGCTGTAAAGAATCTCGACAGCAGCCCTTCAGTGACTTACTGCCGTCCGCCGAACAACGGATAGTCCACACTGCTCAAGGTGTTCAGCAACTGCGCGGTCGGCAGGATGTTGCTGATCACGCGGTTCCAGCGCGCCACCTCGGCGGCATCGACATAAACGATGTCACGCGGACGCAGCGGGAAACGATCGGCCAGCAGCAGCGCGTCGGGCGATTTGGAATCCAGATGGAACAGTTCCGGTTGATCGGCCTGGCCGCGCATCACAAAGATCCAGTGCGGGTTGGCGCTGTGCTGGTTGATGTAGCCGGCGTCCGCCAGCGCCTCCGCCAACGTGATGCGGCGTTTGTTCATGAAGTAGGAGCCGGGCTTCTGCACTTCGCCCAGCACGAACACCTTGTTGAGCGCGCGGTCCGGCACATTGACGATGTCGTTGGGTTGCAACATGACGTTTTGTCCCACCGCACCCTCCTCGTACAACGCCTGCAGATCCACCCGCCAGGTGGCGCCAGCACGCGTCAGCAACACCTGACTGTGGTCGGCATCCTTGGTGAAGCCGCCGGCGCGGTTGACCGCATCGAGGATGGCCATCGGCACATCGGTGATCTCCTGCTGACCGGGGCGCGCCACCTCGCCGACCACGTACACGCGCTTGCTGCGGAACGCGATCACGCGCACGTCCACCTGCGGTTTCTCGATATGGCGCGCCAGCCGCTGCGCGAGGATCGTGCGCACCTCGCGCGTGGTCAGGCCGGCCACCTTGAGCACACCCACGTACGGGTAAAAGATGGTGCCATCCTCGGCGACGACGTTGCCGGTCTGATCCGCCGCACGGTAGGAACCAGCCGGGATGGTCAGCTCCGGATGGTCCCACACGGTGACGTTGAGGATGTCGCCCGGGCCGATCTTGTAGTCGGCCGGCACATCGCGGGCCGCCGTCTGCTGGTTCTGCGTGGCGGCGCTGGTGGACGTGACGCGCAACTGCCTTTCCTGCTCGATGATCAACTCCGCATTGATCGGCTTCAACTTGACGTTGGCCGGCACCACGTCATCGGCCTGCTTGACGGGCAGCGCGACCGACGATTGCGTGCGCATATCATAGGTGTGGGTGCCGGGGATCACCGCACAGCCGGTGACGGCGGCGAGCAGCGCGGCAACGGTCAGCCGCGATGCGATACGGTGCGGAAATTGCAGAAAACGTGACAAAGCAGCAAGAACTTGCACGGTAACCACCTGAAATCACGATAGGGGCAGCGGCCCGCCGAGCGGCGCAGCGCAGTCGGACAACGATGCGCGCCGGATGTTCGGCCATTCGGCCGCACATTGCAAGCCGCCATGGTCGCACCGACGCGCAACCCTGTTGGACGGAGTGTCAAATTTCCCGACGACCCCCGGAAAGACACGCTTCGACCCGCAGCCTGCCCGTACTACGGGCGCAAAAAAACCCGACTAACCTGCTGGCGCTCTCATGGAGCGCCAGCAGGCACCGTCGGGTTCCTGCTCTCTATGGCTCAGGCGGCCTTGCGGCGACGAGCAGCAGCCAAGCCAATCAGACCCAGACCCAGCAGGCCCAGGGTGGCGGGCTCGGCCACTTCAGCCGTAACCTTGAAGTCCCTCAGAGCGAAAGCACCGCCAATCATGCCGTTGTTATTGCCCACGGTCTGATCAGCTGCGAGCAGCGCACCACCGAAACCAGCCCACGTCAGATTGGATTCGGTGAAGTTCACCACCGCCCCCGTGCCGTTGGCGAGGAAGGTACCACTGATGCTGAGTTTGCCGGCGCCGTCCGGATTGACGAAGCCCAAGGGGGCCAGGAAGCTCATGACCGAACTGCTGGCATAGCCATCGTATTCAAGGTCAAACTGGAAGGGGATGTTGCCGGGCAGAGGCGAACCGAAACTGAAGCTATATGCCGGGAGGGTCAAGCCGCTGGAGCCAAGATAGCCCATGTAGATGTGCGTCAACGGCTGGTTGACAATATTGATGATCGGCGGGATCGGCCCCGGTCCGTCGGCATCCAGAACGACTGTGCCTCCGGCGTACACCTTGTAACCGCCGTTGGCCAGATTCTGAAAGTCGACCGTCCCGTTCAGATTGGCGAAAGTCGCCGTAAACGTGCCCGGGGTGCCGTCGGCAAAGCCGGAAAATACGACGCTCCCAGTCAAATTCGCCTCACTGACGATGATGGCCGCCGAGGCGCCTGCAGTGGCCATGGCAAAGGTTGCAGCGATGGCGGTCGCGAGCAGAGTCTTGTTGTGCATGATCATTTCTCCATGTTGAGGCCCGTTTCAAGGCCGGCGTGATTTCCCGATTCCCTTGGCGGTTCTCATGAGGACGATCCGCCGCCGGGCTTGAGTCGGATTAAGCAAGGTGCGTGCCATCACTGTATGCCGCCCTAGTTTCAATGGCTTACGCGACCACACATGCACTCACGCACCGGCCATGTAAAAAATACCGACAGTTCCACGTGCGTCAGACCGACGCACCCCAGCGCCGCCCGAGTGCTTCGTGCGGGCCTGATCGCCAGCACAACGTAGCAATCGGGATGGCCTGCACCGCCACAACCAAGGCCGCGGGTAAGCCGCCACCGACCGCGATGACGAAGGATGGAATCAAGACGGTGTGAGCAAACCCGGCGCCGAAACGGGACGGGCGTCCGGGTCAATCTGGTGCCGACGGCGAGACTCGAACTCGCACGACTTTCGTCACTGCCCCCTCAAGACAGCGTGTCTACCAATTTCACCACGTCGGCGGACGCGGGCGCGGGTTGCGCGCCCGGCGGGTTTACTTGGGGATGGCGCCGGTCTTGTCGGCGCCGCCTTCCGGCGCTGCGGACGCCGGTGCGCTGGGCGCGGCGGGCGCAGCCAGCGGCGTGATACGGGCTTCGTGCTTCTGCGCAGCGAAGTAGGTCAGACCCAGGCTGGTCAGGAAAAACGCGGTGGCCAGCACGGCGGTGGTACGCGACAGGAAGTTGGCCGAACCGCTGGCGCCGAACAGACTGCCGGAGGAACCGCTGCCGAACGCCGCGCCCATGTCCGCACCCTTGCCGTGCTGCAACAGGACCAGCACGATCACCGCGACGGCGATCAACACGTGCAACACCCAGACCAGTACTTCCATATCGACCTCGAATCAGGCTGCGCGGCAGATGGCGAGGAACTCGTCGGCGTTCAGCGAGGCGCCGCCGATCAGTCCGCCGTCGATGTCCGGCTGGCCGAACAGTTCGGCGGCGTTGCCGGCCTTGACGCTGCCGCCGTATTGGATGATCAGCCCGTCCGCCACCTCGGCGTCGAGCGCGCGCAGCTTGGCGCGGATGAAGGCATGCACATCCTGCGCCTGCTGCGGCGTGGCGGTGCGACCGGTGCCGATCGCCCAGACCGGCTCATAGGCTAGTACCGACGCGGCCAACGCGGCGATGCCGCTGCGGCCGATGACGGCGTCCAGTTGGCGCGCGACCACCCGTTCGGTGATGCCGGTCTCGCGCTCCTCCAGCGTCTCGCCCACACACAGGATGGGCGTCAGGCCGGCGGCCTGCGCGGCCGCGAACTTCTCGGCGACGACTTCGTCGCTCTCGCCGTACAGCGCGCGCCGCTCGGAATGGCCGACGATGACATAACGGCAGGAGAAGTCGTTGAGCATGGCGGCGGACACTTCGCCGGTGTAGGCACCCTTGGCGTGCTGGCTGAGGTTTTGCGCACCCCAGGCGATCGGGCCGCCGGCCAGCAGTTGCCGCGCCTGGTGCAGGTAAGGGAACGGCACGCACACGGCCACGGCGGCCTTGACGTCGCCCATGCCGGCGAGCACGCCGCGCAACAGCGCTTCGTTCTCGCTCAGACTACCGTGCATTTTCCAGTTACCGGCGACCAGTTTGCGACGCATCGGGTGGATCCTTCTTAAAGCAGCGAATGTTAGCGTCGAGGGACCAAGCGGGTCAATGTCACGACGGGTGAGCCACAGCGAACGCCAGCGGCGCCGTGGCGCGACGCGGCATGGGCGTGATCACGCCTCCTCTTTGTCGTCCCGGTCGTCCTGATCCAGATACTTCTGCAAACGCCGTTCGATCACATGGCGGTCGAAGCGCCATTCCTCCAGCAGCTCCAGCGCCAGGCGGAACGCCTTGCTGTTGAGCTCATACAGGCGCGACAGATCGAAGCTGCCACCGGCTTCCAGCGCCTGGCACAGTTCGCGCAGCACCGTGGCCGCATCCTTGTCTTCGTTGCGCTTGACGTACTTGGCGATGGTCTTGACCGCATTAGCCATGTCGGGATTCCTTGCTCAGCGTTATCCGACCTGCCCGCATCGGCAGGTCATGGAAAAGGCTAGCAGGTTAGCATCCCGGCGCAAGCGCCGGGTTACGGCATTGTTGCGGAAATGTTACAGCGCGTCCGCCGCCGATCAACCGAAACGGCCGGTGATGTAATCCTCGGTCTGCTTCTGTTTCGGCTTCAGGAACAGCGAGTTGGTCGGGCCAAACTCGATCAGGTCGCCCATGTACATGAACGCGGTGTAATCGGAGATGCGCGCGGCCTGCTGCATGTTGTGGGTGACGATGACGATGGTGTACTTGGCTTTCAGCTCGTCCACCAGTTCCTCGATCTTGGCCGTGGAGATCGGGTCCAGCGCCGAGGCCGGTTCGTCCAGCAGCAGCACTTCCGGCTCCAGGGCGACGGCGCGGGCGATGACCAGACGCTGCTGCTGACCGCCGGACAGGCTCATGCCGCTCTCGTCCAGACGATCCTTGACCTCGTCCCACAGCGCGGCACCGCGCAGCGAACGCTCCACCGCCTCGTCCAGGGTCTTCTTGTCGTTGATGCCCATGATGCGCAGGCCGTAGGCGACGTTCTCGTAGATGGACTTGGGAAACGGGTTGGGTTTCTGGAACACCATGCCGACGCGGCGGCGCAGCAGCGCGACGTTGACGTCGCGGTCGTAGATGTTCTTGCCTTCCATCAGGATTTTGCCTTCGACGCGGCAGATGTCGACCAGATCGTTCATGCGGTTGAAGCAGCGCAGCAGCGTCGACTTGCCGCAGCCGCTGGGCCCGATGAAGGCGGTGACACGCTGCTTCGGGATGGTCATGTTGATGGCGTGCAGCGCGCGCGCTTCACCATAGTACAGATCGAGGTTTTCGACCTTGATGGCAACCTCGTCGGTGTGTTCCATCTGCTCACGCCCCAGATCCTCCATGTTGAAGGCGTGGGTCTTGGCGGTGGTGGCATCGGTCATGATGAGGGTTCCTTGCTTCTCGATGAATACGGCTAAACGGGATCACACGCCTTCCAGGCCGCGCATCTTCTCGCGCAGGCGGTTGCGCAACTGGATCGCGAACAGGTTGAGCACGACGATGATGATCACCAGCAGCAGCGCGGTGGCGTAGACCAGCGGACGCGCCGCCTCGACGTTGGGGCTCTGGAAACCGACGTCGTAGATGTGGAAACCCAGGTGCATGAACTTACGCTCCAGATGCAGGAACGGGAAGTTGCCATCCACCGGCAGGCTGGGGGCGAGCTTGACCACGCCGACCAGCATCAGCGGCGCGACCTCGCCGGCGGCACGCGCCACGGCCAGGATCAGGCCGGTCATCATGGCCGGGCTGGCCATGGGCAGCACGGTGCGCCACAGCGTCTCGGCCTTGGTGGCGCCCAGCGCCAGGCTGCCCTCGCGGATGGTGCGCGGCACGCGCGACAGCCCTTCTTCAGTGGCGACGATGACCACCGGCAGGGTCAGGATGGCCAGGGTCAGCGCCGCCCACAAGATGCCGGGGCTGCCGAAGGTCGGCGCAGGCAGCGCCTCCGGGAAGAACAGTTCGTCGATGGAACCGCCCAACACGTAGACGAAGAAACCCAGGCCGAACACGCCATAGACGATGGACGGCACGCCGGCCAGGTTGTTCACGGAAATGCGGATGGTGCGGATCAGTGGGCCCTGCTTGGCATACTCGCGCATGTATACCGCGGCCATGATGCCCAGCGGCGTCACCAGCACGGACATCAGCAGCACCATCATGACGGTGCCGAAGATGGCCGGGAAGATGCCGCCCTCGGTGTTGGCCTCGCGCGGATCGTCGCTGACGAATTCCCAGAACTTGTGTACGTAGAACCCGATCTTCTGCAACAGGTTCATGGCGTTGGGCATGTACACGTCGGCGATCTTGGCGAACGGAATCTCGACCTGCTGACCGTCACCGGTCTCCACGACGATGCTGTCGCGCTCCAGATCGTGACGCACCTTGTCCAGACGCTCCTGCAACACCAGATACTCGGCTTCGCGCGCTTCGCGTTGTTTGGCGAAGTCGGCCTTGTCGGCGTCGGTAAGGCGGTCGAGCAGTTCCAGCTTGCGCTCACGCAGGCGCAGGCGTTCGAGCTGATAGTTGATCTTGCCGATCTCGACCTTTTCGATGCGCACCGCCTCGCGGAACAGGTCGTTGGCGCGCTCCAGGCGCTTCTGTGTTTCCGCCCAGGCCGCGTCGCCCTCGGCGACCAGGTTGCCCTCCTGCTTGACCGCTTTCAGATGGCCGTAGAAGTTGCCCCATTCGCGGCGTTCGATGGTCACCAGATCCTTGGGGTAGGTGAATTCGCCCAGTTGCGGCGCCGGGAACCACTTGAAGTCGACACCAGTGAGATCCTTGTTGCCCAGCTTGATCAGGTAGCGGTGCGCAAAGGTGTCGGTGGTGTCGATGTCGTAGCCCTGTTCGCGCAGGCGCACCACGGCGACTTCCTCGCGTTCACGCACTTCACCGATCAGGCGCGACTGTGTGCCGTCGCGCTCCTGATAAGTGACCTCCGCCACCGGCTTGGGCCAGAAGTGCACCAGACCGCGCGCTGCGGTAAGCCAGACCACGGCATAGACCATGACCAGCGACAGCGCCACCGCGCCGGCGGTGGTCCAGATCCAGGGTTCGCCGCTCTTGTACCAGTTACGCATGGCGTTTCATCCTTACAGGGAGCTGTATTTTTCACGCAGACGCTGGCGCACCAGTTCGGCCAGCGTGTTGACCACGAAGGTGAAGGCAAACAACACCAGCGCGGAGAAGAACAACAGGCGGTAGTGCGTGGTGCCGACCGCGGCTTCGGGCATCTCCACGCCGATGTTGGCGGACAGCGTGCGGAAGCCGGTGAAGATGGACAGGTCCATGACCGCGGTATTGCCGGTGGCCATCAGCACGATCATGGTCTCGCCGACCGCGCGGCCCATGCCGACCATGATGGCGGAGAAGATGCCGGGGCTGGCGGTGAGCAGCACCACGTTGAACAGCGTCTGCCACGGTGTCGCGCCGAGCGCCAGCGAGCCGGTGGTGAGATGCTTGGGCACGCTGAACACCGCGTCCTCGGCGATGGAGAAAATGGTGGGAATCACCGCGAAGCCCATGGCGATGCCAACCACCAGCGAGTTGCGCTGCTCGTAGGTCCAACCCAGTTCGGTAGTGACCCAGTGGGGCATGTTGCCGCCGAAGAATGCCGCCTCGATCGGATGGCCCAGGCTGATCGCGACCCAGATGACCACGATGATCACCGGTATCAGCAGCGCGGCTTCCCAACCGGCGTTGACGCGCTGGGTGATGTGCTTGGGCAGCAGATGCCACAGATAGGCGGTGATGACGAAGCTGAACGGCAGCAGGAAGATCGCCAGCAGGGTGCCGGCCATGTTGTTGTCGACGAACGGCGCCAGCCACAGACCGGCGAGGAAACCGAGGATGACGGTGGGCAGCGCCTCCATGATCTCGATGGAGGGCTTGACCACGCCGCGCATCTTGGGCGACATGAAATAGGCGGCGAAGATCGCGCCCAGCACCGCCAGCGGGATGGCCACCAGCATGGCGTAGAACGCGGCCTTGAGGGTGCCGAAGGTGAGCGGCGCGACGCTGAACTTCGGCTCGAAGTCGGAAGTGGCTGCGGACGACTGCCAGTTGTACTCAGGCTCCTGATAGCTTTCGTACCAGACCTTCTGCCACAGCGCGTAGAACGAGATTTCCGGGTAATCGTTGTCGACGCGCGCGGTCTGCACCGTGCCGTCGGCATTCTTGACCAGCACCGCGTTGGCGCGCGGCGCGTAAGCGGCCACCACCACCGGGTCGGCGCCGGTGGAGCGGGTCAGCAGCAGGCGTTGTGAGGTGGCGTAGTACAGCGCCAGATCACCGTTGGCACCCCCGGCGAGGAAACCCTTGCGGTAGTGCTCGGGCGCCAGCGCCGTCACCGCGGCCTTCATCGGCTTGAATCTGCGGATGTGGGTCAGATGGTTGTTGTTGTCGGCATCGCGCACCTGGAACCATTGGGCGACGTTGCCCTTGTCGGTGCCGACGATCAGCGAAAAGCCACCACTGAGGATGGTCAGCGCGGTGACCCGCTCACCGTCGGGCGCAACCTGCACGGTCTGCACCAGACGCGGCGCGGATTTGTTCATCACGTCATAGTGGCTGACGTGACGGTCGCCGTGCAGCACGTAGAGGTCGCGTTGCTTGACTTCGAGCAGCAGCTTGCGGATCTCGCCTTCCGGCGGCAGTGGCAACTCGACGGATTCATGTTCGGTGGTGACGTCGCCGGTGATCAGGTTGGTGCGGCTGGCGTAACTGGTCATCAACAGTCGGCCATCCTCGGTCAGCGCCACCGCGGTGGTGTTGTCGCCCTGGTGTTGCATGCTCAACAGTTTCAGGCCCCGGCCCTGTTCGTCCACCTGCAGCGGCGTTTCGCCCAAGGGATAGTCGATGTCCGGCACGATGGTGCGGATGTCCTTGGCGGGGTCGTCCGGATCCGGCCGGAATGTGGTCTTGAACGTCTGTTGCAGCACGATCATGCGGCCGTCGTCCAGGCCAAAGGCCACGGCCTTCTGCGACAGATCGCCGGGCGCGAAGGTGGTGATGCGCGCGCCATCGGGTACGGCCACGCGCGCCTCGCCCATGGCCTTGCCGGTACGCATGTCGAAGAAGTCGATCGCCCCGTCCGCTTGCATGCGCACGCCGATCTCGGCCTGCTCCTCGGCGGCGAGATGCACCACGTCGCCCTTCGCCGCGGGCATGGGCAGGCGCTTCAATTCGTCCATCTCGGCCGGCATGAAGATCGGCACGACGACGCTGGCCAGGTAGAAGAAGATCAGGCTGATGGCGATGATCACGCTCAAACCGCCGAACGTCATCACATGCTTGAACAGCTTGTCCTTGGCCATGCGTCGGCCGGTGTAGCCGCCGACCTTGCTGATGTTGGCTTCAATTTTTTCCATGGTTCATCGCTTCGTCGCGCCTTGATCGATCCATCGCAGCGGGCGGGCCCTAACCACGCCACCCGCTGTGATCGATCGACGGGTAAAAAAAGGCTGAACACGATGTTCAGCCCTCACCTGGCGGCCCGGGACGGCCGGGCCGTGCTGGTTATTTTGCTTGCCTGAGTTGGTTGAACGCCTCGATCAACTGCACCGGGCGACCCTGCTTGACGGTGTCCTTGTTCAGCGCGTAGATCACCGTCTCACCCTTGGGACCGGTACCGATCTCGGTGAAGGTGTAGGTCATCTCCTTGTTGACCAGGTAGTCCTTGAAGTCATGCCAGCTACCGAACACCAGATAGCGGCCGTCGCGCACCATCTCGCCATAGAACGGGCCGGTGGGCTCGTACTTGCCGTCGAACAGCAGTTCGGCCTTGGCCGGCTTGTTCAGATCGTCGGCTTCCTTCTTTTCGATGCCGAACACGATGGTCTCGCCATCCGGGCCGGCGCCGATGCGGGTGCGAGTGTAGATCAGCTCGTCCACATCCATGAACGCCAGGTAATTCTTCACGTCGGCGATCGGATAGATGCGGCCGTTCTCGTGGTAGACGATGAAGAAGTAATCCATCGGCGCGGTGGCGGCGGCAGCCGGAGCCGTGGCGGCGGCCGGCGCGGCCATCGCCGGTTTGGCCTCGGCGGCGGTCTGGCTGGTGGCACAGCCGCTGAACACGCTCATCGCCAGGGCGGTGGCGAGTGCGTGCGGCAAAAGTCGCTGGGATTTCATCAGCATGATGCGGTCTCCGTGTGGGTGGGCGACGCGCGCCGGCGTGACCAGCCTAGCGCGCGCCGGGAGGTTTCAGGCTCAGTTGATGCCCAGGTCAGCCAGCGCCTTGGCGGCCATGCTGGCCGGCAGCGGCACGAAGCCATCCTTGATCACCACTTCCTGGCCCTGCTTGGACAGCACCAGCTTGATGAACTCGCGCTCCAGCGGCGGCAGCGGCTGGTTCGGGCGCTTGTTGACGTAGAAGTACAGCACGCGCGCCAGCGGGTAGGTGCCGTCGATGGCATGCACCGCGTCGGCCTCGACGAACGGCGCGCCTTCCTTGGCGGCCAGGGGCAGCGCGCGCACACCGGAGGTCTTGTAGCCGATGCCGGAGTAACCGATGGCGTTCAATTGGCCGGTCACGCTCTGCACCACCGACGCGGAGCCGGGCTGCTCGGCGACGTTGCGCTTGAAGTCGCCCTTGCACAAGGCTTTTTCCTTGAAATAGCCGTAGGTGCCGGACACCGAGTTACGACCGTACAGCGCGATGTTGCGGTTGGCCCATTCGCCGGTCATGCCCACCTGGCCCCAACGCGTGATGTCGGCGGGGGCGCCGCACTTGCGCGTGGCGGAGAAGATGGCGTCCACCTGGGGAATGGTCAGGCCGGGGATGGGGTTGTCCTTGTTGACGTACACGGCCAGCGCGTCGATGGCGGCGGGCACGGGCGTGGGCTTGTAGCCGAACTTCTTCTCGAACGCTTCGATTTCCTTTGCGTTCATCAGGCGGCTCATCGGGCCGAAGTTGGCCGCGCCTTCGATCAGCGCGGGCGGCGCAGTGGAGGAGCCGGCACCCTGGATCTGGATGTTGATGTTGGGGTACTGGCGCTTGTAGGCCTCGGCCCACAGCGTCATCAGGTTGTTCAGGGTGTCGGAGCCGACGCTGGTGAAGTTGCCGGACACGCCGGAAGCACGCTGGTAGGTGGGCAGGTTGGGATCGACGCGCACGGCCTGGGCCATGGCGCTGGAGGCGACGAAGGACGCGCTGGCCACCAGACCGAGCGCGACGACGAGCTGCTTCATGAACATGTAACGGACTCCTGTATCGGGAAAGGGTCGACTGGACACGGCGGTACCGTAACCATGGCGGCCCATGCTAATCAGGGGTTATTACAGAATCATGACAACTCGATGAATCCTGGCCATGGCTTACTGCCCTGCCACCGCACGCACGGCTGCGGCGATCTGTTCCGCAGCGCGCCGCACCTGGCCTTCCTCGCGGCCTTCCACCATGACCCGGATCAGCGGTTCGGTGCCGGACGCGCGCAGCACCACCCGGCCGGTATCGCCCAATTCCGCCTCGACGGCCGCCACGGCATCGACCACCGGCGCCTGGCCGTCGAGCTTGAAACCGCGGGCGACACGCACGTTGATCATGATCTGCGGGAAGATGCCGCAGGCGCGGGTATATTCCGCCAGCCCCTGGCCGGAACGGCGCAACGCCGCCAGCACCTGCAGCGCGGAGACGATGCCGTCACCGGTGGTGTGCTTGTCCAGGCACAGGATGTGGCCGGAAGTCTCGCCGCCGAGCTGCCAGCCGCGCACCTGCATCTGCTCCAGTACGTAGCGGTCGCCCACCTGCGCGCGCGCGAAGTCGCAGCCGAGCGCACGCAACGCGAGCTCGGCACCCAGGTTGGTCATCAGCGTGCCGACCACGCCGCCGCCGAGCTGGCCCTGCTCCCGGCGGTGGCGGGCGATGGCGTAGATCAGCTTGTCGCCGTCCATGATCGCGCCGGAGGCATCCACCATGATCAGGCGGTCGCCGTCGCCATCCAGCGCGACACCGACGTCGGCACGGTGCTGACGCACGCCGCGCGCCAGCGCCTCGGGATGGGTGGCGCCGCAATCGCGGTTGATGTTGAAACCATCGGGCTCGTTGCCGATGGCGATGACGTCGGCACCCAGTTCATGGAACACGTGCGGCGCGATGTGATAGCCGGCGCCGTTGGCGCTGTCCACCACCACGCGCATGCCGCGCAGATCCAGATCGTTGGGGAAGGTGCTCTTGCAGAACTCGATGTAGCGGCCGGCGGCGCCGTCGACACGCTTGACCCGACCGAGCTGGCGGGAGGTCGCGGTCTGCATCGGCTGCTCCAGTGCCGCCTCGATGGCCAGCTCGACGTCGTCCGGCAGTTTGGTGCCGGCGGCGGAGAAAAACTTGATGCCGTTGTCCTCGTAAGGGTTGTGCGACGCCGAGATGACCACACCGGCTTGCAGACGGAACGCGCGTGTCAGATAGGCGATGCCCGGCGTCGGCATCGGCCCGGTCAGACGCACGTCCACGCCGGCGGCGGTGAAGCCCGCCTGCAAGGCCGACTCCAGCATGTAGCCGGAGATGCGCGTGTCCTTGCCGATCAGCACCGCCGGATGCTCGCCGTGCAGCGTGTCGTGTTCGGCCGCCACCAGCACCTTGCCGGCGGCATAGCCCAGGCGCATGGCGAATTCCGGCGTGATCGGCTGTTCGCCCACCCGCCCGCGCACGCCGTCGGTGCCAAAGTACTTCCTGCTCATTCGTTCACTCCCAAGGTTTGCCAGAGATGCAGCGCTTCCACGGTCTCGCGCACGTCATGCACGCGCAGCACCGCC
>CAYTRH010000009.1:0-39847 GCA_964440155.1 uncultured Thiobacillus sp.
GCCGGCGCGGTGGACGCCTGGCGCGCCCTACCCCGGCCGCAGCCGGCGCCGACCGCGCTGTTTCGTGCAACCGCAGAGACCGTGCGCATGCATCCCCGGATTCGCGCACAGCGCCTGGACTGGCACGATGCGGATGGACAAGGGCTGTTGACCGTCGAGGGCGAGGTGACGCCGTTCGACGGCGACTTCCAGCTCGCGCACGACCATGTGCGTGAATTCGCCGAGGCTTTGCGAGTCCGCGTGGCCGGCTCGCACCAGGTCGAGGTGACGTTGTGGCCGTTGAACGCATCGCCGCAACAGACGCAGGAGGGCGAATTCGGGCACAGCACCGTCAACGCGCGTTTTCGCATCGAAGCCAGGAAAAAGCCATGATCCTCGCTCTGCTGCGCACACCCGCTTTGCGTCGGCCGTTCGCCCTGTTGCTGGTGGCCCTGGCGCTCGGCGGTAGTACGCTGTATCTCAGCCTGAACCATCGGGTCGCCAGCGAACTCGCGCTGCACCGGCAGACGGCCGCCACCGAAGCCGCTGTGCACGACGCACTGCTGGCGCCCACGCGGCTGCAAGACGATCGCGCCGCGGCCGAGCTCTATCAACAGATGGAACAGCGCGGCTTCGTCGCGCCGGAGAATCGCGTGGGCTGGATCAGCGCCTTGAGCCGAGCGCAGACCCAGGTCGACGTCGACAGCCTGTCCTGGCGGCTGGGGCCGCGCGAACCCAGTACCATCGCACCCGGTCTCGGCCGCACCCCCATGGACATCACCCTGCAGCGGGTCGGAATCGACCGATTGGAGGCGATGTTGATGCTGTTGGCGGACATCGCGCCCGGCCATTACACCATCGAACACTGCACCATCGCGTTGCAAGGCGATGGCAGCAGTGGCCAGGCCGACTGTCGCCTGTACTGGTGGACGCTGCACGAGCAGGTGGGGCCACCATGACTTCCTGCGCCGCGCGCGGCTTCACGCTGCTGGAACTGGCCATTGTGCTGTTCATCGTCACGCTGCTGCTGGGCGGCATGCTCACACCGTTGGGACGACACATTGCGGAGCGGCAGGCGGCGGATACCCGCCGAGCGCTGGAGGAAGCGCGCATGGCAATAGTCGGCTACGCTCTGGCACGGCGCGAACTGCGCGGCATCGGCCATCTGCCCTGCCCGGACATGCGCGATGCCGGCCCCGAAGGCATCGCCAACGATGGTTTGGAAGACCGCCTGCCCGATGGCCGCTGCGCGCGCCGGTTCGGCAACCTGCCCTGGGCCACGCTGGCGCTCACGCCCGGAGACGCCTGGGGCAACCACCTGAGCTACGCGGTGGCACCGGCCTGGGCCGCAGCCAGCGCCGAGCCGCCGGGCAACGCGCCGGAGTGGCCGGAAGTTTGTCTGGACGTGGCATGCGTGCGGACCATGCGTGTGGCCGCATTGTTGGTCTCGCATGGTGCCAATGGTCTGGGCGCGCGCAACCTCGTCGATCGCAGCAATGCAGCACCTACTGCGCCCGCGGAACTGGCCAATGCCAGCGGCGACGGGCGTTTCATGCTGTTGCCGCCGCGCGCGGCGGACCGCCCCGGCGGCGAATTCGACGACCTGTTGCTGCCGCTGTCCGCGGACTGGCTGCGCGGGCGCGTGTGCGATGCCAACGGCGCCTGTTGACGCCGTCAGCGCGCGGATGCGACGCCCGGATCAAACAGTGGGGCGCAACGTCCAGGGGTGAGACCTTCCGGCCAACCGGAGGCGAGTGCCGCGCGCGTCGCGGCATCGATGGCCGGCATCAGGATGAGCTGCACCTCGCCGGCATTGGGACGTGGCGCGTAGCGCGCGTCATCGACGCCCTTGGCGCGCAGCGCTGCCGCATGCGCGCGCGCGCGCGCCAGCGTCGGAAACACCCCCAGCGACAGCGCGTGGACCATGGCGCCGGCGCGCACCGGCGCCAGATCGGTGATGCCGAGTGCACGCAATGCCTCGATGCGCGCCTGACGCGCCGCGTCGTCGGCGATCGGCGGCACATAAACCCACCAGCCCAACTCGCGCCGCACGCGAACATCGTAATGTTCCACGCTCGCACCGGCCTCGCGCAGGCGGCGCTCGACCAGCTCCATGCCACGCCCATCCAGCCGCGGCCAGGCCAGACAATCGTCGATGGCGGTATCGCCCGGCGCAGGGCTTGCCGGCACCGGCTCGTCCGTCACGTCCGGCACCGCCGCCACGCGCGCCGGCTCCGGCGCCAACAGACGCAGCACGTTGATCCGGTCGGCATTGAAGCCCATGGACGACGGATCGCGTTGGCCCACGTGCTGCATGGCCCAGCCGGCCAACAGCGCACCCAGGTTGAGCGCCAGCAGTAAGCCGATCAGACGGCGCATCCGCAATCCTTCGCCATCCAGGCCAGACCTTCCAACACCAGATGCTCGCAGTGCCGCAACGGCTTGGGCAGCCCGGGCGCCATTTCGGCGGCGGCCCCGCCAGCCAGGACGATGCGCACCGCGCGCCCGACATGGGCGCGCAATTGGCGACGCAGCGCCAGCACCACGCCAAGTTGGGCCAGATGGATCCCGGTGGCCACCGCGCTGGCGGTATCGCGCGGCCAGGCGGTCGGCTGCGCCTCGGCCACGGCGACGCGTGCCGTGCCGCCCGCCAAAGCCGTGCGCATCAGATCACGGCCGGGCACGATGCACCCACCGAGAAACTCGCCGTCGCGGGTCAGCGCATCGACGGTCATGGCCGTCCCGGCGCAGACCACGATGCAATCGCCCCAGCCGGCGCGCGTCACGGCCACCAGGGCGGCATAGCGGTCAGGGCCCAGGCTTTCGGCGGCATGGTAGCGATTCGTTACGCCGTGGGCGTGCTGCACGGCGGTGACCTGGCGTACCTGCGCGCCCAGACGCTTGCAGATGTCGGACAGGCGGGTACATAACGCCGGCGCGGCGACACAACTGATGAAGGCGTCGCACGGCCGCCGATCACGCCAGGCGTCGGCAAGCGCGGCGACGTCGGCGAGCGGAACCACGCCTTCGCCCGTCACCCGCCCGGCGCTCAGCACGCGCCATTTGATGCGCGTGTTACCGGCATCGATCAACAACAGGCTCAATCCATACCCCCGCGCAGGCTCAGCTCCCCGGCATGAAACCGGCGGATCTCGGTACCCGTGTCCAGCATCAGCGCGCCTTCATCGTCGACACCGGTGGCGCGCCCGACGACACAATGGGTGTCCGCGCCGCAGAGCTGCACCAAGCGTCCGTGGTAGGCGTGCGCGCCCTGCCATTCACCGCGAAACGCGGCGAACCCATGCGCCTCGAACTCGGCCAAGCCATCATCCAGCGCCTCGGTCAGCGCCAGCAGCAGTTCGCCACGATCCACCGCGGTAGGCCGATGGGCGCACACATCGGTGACACCGTGTCCGAGCCTTTGCGCCATATCCGCGCCTGCGCTCACGTTGATGCCCACGCCGATCACGGCGCTACTCGGCCCCAACATGTCGCCGGTCAGTTCGATGAGGACGCCGGCCAGCTTGGCTTCGCCGACCAGCAGATCATTCGGCCATTTGACCTTGGCCTCACGCACGCCATAGGCGACCAAGGCGCGGCGCAGCATCACCCCAACGGCCAGCGACAGCCCCGCCAACCCGGCGACGGCATGGCGCGAGCGCCACAACAGCGAAAACGTCAACGCGGTGCCCAGCCCCGACAGCCACGTGCGTCCCCGCCTGCCGCGCCCCTCGCTCTGCCATTCGGCACATACCAATGTGCGATGCGGCGCACCGGCCTGGGCGCGGGCGAGCAGATGGCTGTTGGTGGAGGCCAGATGGATGTGGAACTCGCCGACCATGCCGCGCGCGGCGAGGGCGTCGCACAGACGCGGCGCGTCCAGCCAGGTCACCGGTCGGGCGATGCGATAACCCCGCCCACGCACGACTTGTACCGGCAGGCCGGCGCGCATGCCGTCCCGGACGGCGTTGTGCACGGTCGCCCGCGTGCAGCCCAGACGCAGAGCAAGCGTTTCGCCGGAGGTGAAACGGTCATCGCTGAGGGCGCGCAAAACCTGCAGATGACGCGGTGACAGCGTGCTCATGCCCCGCTGTGCGCCGCGCGCACGGCCGGTTTCACCGCCAGCACTCCGCCACCTTGGCGCCGTTGCCGAGAACGCCGATGCGGCCTTCCGAATCGAGCAGCAGCGCGCCACAGACGTCTTCCTTCACCGGCTCGGCGCGCAGCGTGAACGTGGTGGGCGTCAGGGCCGGAAACACGGCATCCGGATCGCTCGCACGCACCGGCGCCTGTTCCAACTGTATGCGGTAGGTCGGCTCGCCATCGCGGGGTATCTGGCCATAGGGCAGGGTCGCCGTCAGGTAGTCATGGGTGCGTTGGTGCTGATGGCGCATCCAGTCGGCCAGTTCGACCAGGGCCGAACGGGCTTCGGCACGCTTCTTGCGGGTCATGTGGTCCTGGTAGGACACCACGGCCACCGCGACCAGCAGAAAGACGATGGCCAGCGCCACCACCAGTTCGATCATCGTGAAGCCGCGTCGTAAGTGATTCATGCCTGGACCCTGGTCGTATCGTGTGGGAGCGACACACCGTCTGGTGCGTCGAGAATTCAACATCTGCGTACATGAGAATACAAAATCACGCCAGGTTCAAGCATTGCATCGGCGCGAGACCATAGGGCTCATCCGGAATCGGTGTCGGCTCCGAACAGATCCGGCTGACCAGTATGCGCGCCGAGCCCGGCGCCAGCGTCAGACCGTAGCGGAAATGCCCGGTATTGACATACAGGTTCTCGAGCTCCGGATGGCGTCCGATCGACGGCACGTTGTCGGGCGAACCCGGACGCAAACCGCTCCAGTGACGCAGCGGCTGGAACGGCGCGAGCTCGGGCAGCAGACCGGCGGCGAACCCGTGCAGGCTCGCGCGCGCCTCGGGCGTGGTTGACGTGTCGAAGCCGACCCGCTCCAGCGTACTGCCGGCCAGGATGTGCCCATCGGCGCGCGGCACCAGATAGCGCCCGGCACGATAAACGATACAGCGCAGGACGCCCGGCGGCAGGTGGTACAGCAGCATCTGCCCACGCACCGGCTCGATCCGATTGCGCAACACCGCCATGCCCGGCAGCCGGCCGCTCCAGGCGCCGGCGGCGACCACATAAGTCTGCGCGCTCACGGCGCCCGCACTGGTCAGGAGCCGACGCACGCGTCGTGATGCCACATCGATGTCGAGCACTTGGGTGTGCGTGCACAGCTCGACGCCGAGCGCCCGCGCGGCGCCGATCAGCGCGCGCGCCAGACGCGGATTGCGCGCCTGCGCGACATCGGGCAACCAGAGCGCGGGCAGATCACCCGCGCCCGCCAGCGCTTCACCCGCCCGACACAGACTCGCCCGCCAGCCGCTGCGCGCGCACCAGGCGAGTGCGGCATCCTGATCGAAATCCGGCAACACCAACATGCCATCGCGCCGATACTGCGGATCGACGCCCGACAATTCGGCCAGGTGCGCACACCAATCGGCGAACAGCCCGCGCGAGTACTCGGACAGCGCATTGAGCGCCGGCCCGTACTGCCAGGGCAGCAGGGGCGACAGGATGCCGCCGCCGGCCCAGGTCGACTCGCGTGCCAGTGCACCGCGCTCGAGCACGCGCACGCTGGCGCCGCGCGTGGCCAGTTCCACGGCGCTCGCCAGACCGACGGCGCCGCCGCCGACGACGATGAAATCCGGATGCAAGGACGGATCAGGCCGGCAGCGCTCAAGCCATGGGCTGCGGCCGACCGTAGTAGTAGCCCTGGCAAAGATGGAAGCCCATCTGCCGGCAGAGCAGCGCATCGGCCTCCAGCTCGATGCCCTCGGCGAGGGTGCTGGAGCCCATTTCGTGCACGATGCGCACCAGATCGCTGACCATCTTCTGCTTTTTGTCGCTGGCCTTGGAAAGGTCGCGCACCAGGGCCATGTCGAACTTGACGAAATGCGGCGGGATCTCGGCCAGTTCATTGATGCGCGCCTGACCGGCACCGAAATCGTCATACGCGAAACGGATGCCCATGTCCTTCAGACGGGCGACCATGACCTTCATCTTCTCCGTCTCGGTGACCGCGGTTTCATGCACCTCCACCACCAGATCCATGTTGGGCGCCAGATCGAGCACGCGGCGCAGCGAACGGTAGAGTTCCTCGCGGAACATTTCCTTCGGATGGGTGTTGACGAACACGGTCGCCGAACGCCCGGTGGCGGCCAGCGCGCGCGCCGCGCTGTCGCGGAACGCCTCGCTCAACTGCACCTCCTTGTCCAGCGCCTCGGCCAGTTGGAACAACAACATCGGCGCCTGCGGCAGAGCCTCGTGGTTACCGCGCCCGAGCGCCTCGTAGGCGAACACCGAGGCATCGGTGAAGCGCACGATGGGCTGGAAATAAGCGGTGATCCGCCCCTGTTCCAGCATCTCCAGGTACTCACGTTCCTGACGGACGAAGTTCAGCGGCAAGTCGACGTCGTCCGGGCGCACGAACACCGTGGCGCCGGTGTCCTGCGTCGGCGCGGCCTTGTGCGCCCCGCGATAGCCCAGGCGGAACTCGGAGTTTCCGAAGTGCAGGATGTCCCCGGCGCGGATCGGCGCCGAGCCCTGGATACGCTCACGGTTGACGAAGGTGCCATTGGTGCTGTTCAGATCGACCAGCTTCAACCAATCCTCGCCACCGACGTCGAGCAATGCGTGATGTTTGGACACCTGCCCGGAAGCAATGGCCAGATCGGACCCCGGATCACGGCCGATGCGGAAGGGAAGCTGCGTGATCGGAAACAGCAGGGTGTTATGGCTTGCCGCCGCCCCTTCCAGATACCAGGTCAACATGATGCATCCTTCCCGTCACTCGTGTTCATCTGCGTGGTGTCAGCGCGTTCGAGACATGCGTTCCAGCGTCAGCTGCAACTGGCGCTCCGCCGGCTTGAAACCGGCATCGAGCGTGAGCGCGGCACGGAACTGCTCGAATGCCCGCTCGTAGTCACCGACATCCTGCAACGCCAGGCCACGCGCATAATGCTGCCAGACTTCGTTCGACGCCTGTACGCGCGCAGCGCGCGCCTGCGCGACACCCAATGCGCGCATCAGCGGCGCCGCCAACGTGGGCAAATTGGCCAGCACGCCATCCGGCGTACCGGTCAACTGTTCAGACACCAGAATGCGCGAGGTTTCGCTGTCCACCAGACGCACATCCACGCGCATCACCGGCCCGAGCGCGAGATAGTCGCCGAACATCATGTAACGCGCGCCGAGCAGGCGTCCGACCCTTAGGCGCGTATCCCGATCGACCAGCTCGCTGCTGCCCAGTTTGAGTTCGTCCAGCAGCTCCCGCAAGCGGATGCGCTCCACCAGACGCAATCCGGGCACATCGACCAACTGCGCCATCAGTGCCTCGGGCAGAATGCGGCGGTACGGCTCCATCGCCTCGATGGCGCCGACACTGCCCAGACTGTTGTTGTCGAAATCCCATACCGCCAGCGTATTCCCCGCATGCGCCATACCGCCGACCAGTAGGACCATGCCGGCGCACAGCGCGGCACGCAACAGGCGGACCACGCTTCGCATCATGGTTCAATCCCTCTGGATGACGCGCTGATTGGCCTGCCAGGCACCACTGCGCTCGACCGCCTTGGCCAACGCGAAGCCATCCTGGACCTCGACCACCTCCAAGTGGCCCAGGCGCGTATCGCGATGACCCAGCACCTTGCCACCCAGAACCACCGGTTCCGCCGCACCCAGCACGTTGAAGCTCTGCCCGGGCCGCAGACCATGCTTGCGTCCCAGGTTGAGCAGAATCTCCGTGTCCGACACCGAAGCAATGCGCCCTTTCAGCGGATACTTGCGATGCAGCGTGACGGCGATGGCGTCGGCCAGTTTGGCGGCGATCACGGCCGGGTCGCTGTCCGCGGCGAGCGCTTCCGCGGACGACAGCGCCAGGGCGGACGACTCGGTGTCGATCAGGCGCAAGGCCACGCGCGTGGCGGTCGGGCTCTCGAACAAGCTGCCCGTGGCCAGCAGACGGGCGGCGAGGATGCGTCCGAGGCGCAACTGGCTTTCCGGGTCGGCGAGATCGGAACTGCCGAGATTCAGTTCCGACAGCAGTTTGTCCAGCAGCGCGCGTTCCACCACCTGGATGCCGCGATCGGCCAGCGCCTGGTACAACTCGTTCTGCAGCACCCCGGCCACGCCGGCGCGGCCGGTCAGCGAGCCCGGACCCTCTTCCTGTATGCCCAGCACGCTCAGCAGCATCGGCGGCGAGGTCCAGTCGTCGGCATTCGGATCCGGCTTCCTCTCCTTCTGACGCGCCAGCAATTCGCGCACCGATTCGTCGATGAACCGCTGCTTCTCGATATCCTGACGCTGCGCGATGGACGCCTGCACCTGACGCAGCAGGCCGTGCAGCAGTTTGTCGGCGGGGTCGATCAGGTTGGCCTTGCGCAGCGCATCCAGCGCCTGTGCGGTGTCGCCGGTGTCCTGCAACACCGCGCCCAGATTGCTCAAAGCCTCCACCGACAAGGGATTCTCGGCCACCGCCGCCTGGAACGCAGCCACCGCCTGCTTGGGATCCTGCTTGCGCTGCAGGTTGCCCTTGGCAATGTGCGCATCGGCACGCTGGAAGGAGAAATCGCTCACCGCGGTGATGTCGGTAGCCCGGGCCAGCGAGGTGCTCGCCTCGGCCGCCTGGCCGGCCTGATGCTGCGCGCGCGCGCGGATCAAGTTGGCGGCGACGCGCTTGGGTTCGGCGGCGATCACCTCGTCCGCCAGGCGCAGCGCCTGCTGAGTTTGACCGCGCGCCAGCAGCACCTCGGCCAGACCCTCGCGCCCGCGCATCTGGGTTTCCTTGTCCTTGTCCCGGGTCAGCGCGGTGAACACCTTCTCCGCCTCGTCGAGCTTGCCCTCCTTCAACAGGCTGTAGCCGACCCCCGCCTGGGCCAGCGTCGGGCTGACCACCGGCGCCGCGGCCTTGGCGCTGACCTGCGCCGCCTTTTCGAACGTGCGGCGGGCAACCGCCGGCTGCTTGCTGGACAACTGCTTTTCCGCCAGCGAAACCAGCATGGCCTCGGTGGAAGCGCCACCACCCTGCATGACTTCCAACACCCTGCGGTCCGGCCCGACGATATAAGTGGTGGGCGCCACCACCCGTGCGTTGTATTGATTCAGCGTGGCAGCATCGCCCGGGGCGATCATGAGTCGCGCATGACGCGGCAGATTGGCGGCGCGCAGCCCAGCGGCGTCCTGACGACCGATGGCGACGATGGCGATGCGCGCATCGGCATACTCGTCGGCAAGGTCGCGCAACTGCTCCAGGCCCGAGCGGCACGGCGGACAGTTCTGCGTGGAAAAGAAGTACAGCACGCCCAGTTGCGCACCCTCCAGCGCCTTGTCGGTCACGCGCTGCCCATCCAGCGCGGTGAGCGCGAAGGCCGGCAAAGGGTCACCCTTCTTGGGTGCGGCGCCGACGACACCGGCGTACGACAACGCCAGGCTCAACAGCAAACAGTACGAGCGCTTCATGGCTGCCTCCTATCGCTCATGTTTCGGTCACGGCCTGGGCCGCGTGCGAGTCGCCCGGGTCATCGCGCGGGTGACAAGGTCAACTGCAGCGGGATCTCCTCCCCCGCCGCGATCTCGATCGTGGCCTCCCAGTCCTGGAAGCCTTCCTTGCGCGCGCGCAAGTGATGCGCGCCGGCCGGCAGCGCCAGCCGCGTCGGCGTGACGCCGGCGAACGCCCCGTTATCCAGCGTCAGCACCGCACCGCTGGGCACACTGTCCACCTGCAACCAGCCGGCGTCGCTCGGCACCTGTGCCACCGGCTCCGCGACCGGTTGCGGGCTCACCACCTCACCACCGCGCAAGCCCAACCAAAGCCCAGTAAGAACGACCAGCGCAGCGCCAGCACCGAGCAGCGCGTTCCTGCCCACGCGCGACGAGGCCGAGGTCGCCGCCGGCGTGACGCGCTCCGGTGTCGGATCGGACGCTGGGCCCGCCGTGCCGACCATGGCACCCGATGGCGCCCCGACCTCAGCCGGGGCCACCATGGTGGCATCCGCCGGCGCACCCCGGCTCGGCTGAGCCGCCCCCGACGGCACCACCACGGTGGCATCGCCGGCGGGGCCGCGCGCAACCACCGTGGCATCCGCGGCTGACGCCACCATCGTGGCATCGCCGATCACCAGCGTGCCATCGCCACCACCTTCGGCCAATGGCGCCTCGCCGGTCAGCGCGCGCTTCAGCGCCTGCGCGAACTCGGCGGCCGTCTGGAAGCGCTCGTCCGGCCGTTTGCCCAACGCCTTGCGCACCACGGCATCGAACGCCGGGCTCACCAGCACGTTGAGTTCGGACGGCGGCACCGGCTGATCTTTCAGCACCTTGTGCATGATGGTGGAAAAAGCGTTGCCGGGAAACGCCTTTTCCCCGGTCAGCAACTCATACAGGATGGCGCCGGCGGAAAACAGGTCGGAACGCCCGTCGACGCGCTGTCCCATGAACTGCTCGGGCGACATGTAACTGGGCGTGCCAAGTACCGTTCCGGCCTGCGTCAGCGTGGACGACTCCAAACGGGCGATGCCGAAGTCCATGATCTTGATGCGCCCATCCGGCAGCACGACGATGTTGCCGGGCTTGATGTCGCGGTGCACCACACCGTGGCGATGGGCGAAGCCCAGCGCGTCGAGCAGTTCGGTCATCATCGCAACCACCCGCTCCAGGCCGAACTTGGCGCCTTCGTCGAGGTAATCGCGCAGTTCCACGCCCTGCACGATCTCCATGGCGATATAGACCTGGCCGGCGTCCTCGCCATACTCGTAGATTTGCACGATGCTGGGGTGATTGAGCCGGCCGGCTGCCTGCGCCTCCTTCTTGAAACGTTCCAGCAGGGCGGGCAATTCCTTGGCCTCGACACCATCGGTGCGCAGGGTCTTGATCGCCACCTCGCGCTCGATGAACGGATCGAAACCGCGATACACCACGCCCATCGCGCCGCGCCCGAGCTCGCGCTGTATGGTGTACTTGCCTAGGCTGTCGGGCAGCGGCATGTCAGTTCTTGCCGGGGTTGCGCTGGCCAAGCCATCGTCGCACGGCACCCGCCAGTTCCGAGTCTGGCGCCAGTTCCAGGAAGCGGCGAAAACTGACCACGGCGGAGGCGGTGTCGTCCAGACCACGGACGTAAACCACACCCAGGTTGTATTGCGCCAAGGCATGCGCCGGATCGCTGGATACCGCGCGCAACAGCACATCCCGCGCTTCGGCAGGCCGACCGAGGCGGTAGAGCGCGATGCCCAAGCCGGTCAGCGCGGATGCGTGGCCGGGTTGGCGCAGTGTAGCGGTCTCGAACAACTGGCGAGCCCCCTCGTGATCCTCTTGCTGCAAGCGTAGCAGACCCAGGTTGAAATAGGCGTCCGCATGCCAGGGCGCGCGCAGCACGACGGCTTCCAACAGTTGACGCCGCCGTTCCGGATCCTGCGCGCGGGCGGCTTCGCGCCACAAGTGGTCCAGTTCCCGATCATGCACCATAGGAGCACGCAAGCCGGCGTCACGCATCAGCTCACCCAGTTTGCCGGCCGGAATGGCGAAATGGATGCCCTGACCGGCGCGCAGCGTGCCCTGTACCACCCCGAGCAGTTCGCCCGCACCATTGACCAGCGGCCCACCGCTGTTGCCGCGATTGATCGCCAGATCGGTCTGGATCAGCACCTGACCATCGAGGCGACGCTCCGGGTGACTGACCACGCCACGCGTCATGGTGTGTGACAGCCCCAACGGGCAGCCGATGGTGAACACTTCGTCACCCAGGCGCGGTACGCCCACGGGCAGCGGCGTGATGCTGGGTGACGCCGTGTCGAGCACGCGGATCAGCGCCAGATCGCTATCGGCGCTCAACATCAAGGGGCGGGCGCTCAACACCCGCCCACCGGCCAGGTGCACCGCAATGCGCTCCGCGCCGCGGACCTGATGCGCCACCGTGGCAATCACCTTGGGCGCGACGAAGAAGCCCGTGCCCAGCGCTCGGACGCCATTGACCAGGCGGCTGTCCAGACAGACCACCAGCGCGCCGACCCGCTCCGGAACGGCGTCGGCCCGGGCCTGTCCGGCCATGAGCCAGACAGGGCAGCACACCAGCCAGCACAGCCACCCGATGCGCGACACCCACGCACGGCGGGGCATGTCGCTCAGGCCGGGAACAGATGGAAACGGTAGCGCGAACCGGCGACGTCGATTTCGTCGCCATCCGACAAGGGCCGCCACTCCTGGCCGATGGCGACGCCGTTCACCCGCGCGCTGGCGCCACCCTCCACATGCATGAGGTAGTAGCCGTGCGGTCGACGCAGGATCGCGGCAGTCTGGTGGCCGGGCACGCCGACGCGGCGCACTACCTGATTGAGGTCGATGGACTGGCCGGCGGCTGCTCCGTCGATGCCGCGCAGACCGCCGAGTGGCCGCGCCGCACGCGCCACCCGGGCGATGTTGACGGCACCGACGTCGGCTGCGTCAGCCTCGGCGGTCAGTGCCGCCGCCGCCCCCTCGAACATCAGCGTCTTGTCGTAATCCATGTGTTTCTGCGCGCGCTGGCTGACGTATTGCAAGGTATATCCGCCGATGCGGATCTCGTCCCGGTTTTGCAACACGTAGCTCTCGACCAGACGCTGGCCGTTGACCACCGTACCGTTGGTACTGCCCAGATCTTCCAGGATGTCGTCGTTGCCGACCGCCTGGATGGCAGCGTGCTCCTTGCTGACCGCCGGGTCGTCGAGGCGGGCCTGGCAATGCTCGCCACGGCCGATGAGCACGCGCTCCGTGCCGATATGCACGTGGACCGGTGCTTTGTCCGCATGCGTGATGATGAGCTTGGCCATCGCTGATACTCCTTGATCAATCGCGCTTGCCGAACAACCAGGCCAGCAGGCGCGCGAACAATCCCATGCGCGCCACGCCGCCTTCCTCCAGTGCGCGTACCCGCACGCCCACCACGGTGATGTTGTCGTGCCCGCCGTTGTCGTTGGCAATCTCCACCAAACACTGCACGGCGAGCGCCAGATTGGGTTCCAGTTCACGCAGCGTGAGGGCGATGTCCTCGTCGTCGACCATGGTGTTGAGGCCATCGCTGCACAGCAGGAAGGTGTCGCCGACATTCAGATCCAGTGCCGTCACGTCGCACTCGGTCTTCGCCTCGATGCCCAGTGCCCGCGTCACCAGATTGCGGTTGTGCGAATGTCTTGCTTCCTCGCCGCTGATCAAACCGGCGCCGACCTGCGCCTGCAGCAGCGAATGGTCGCGGGTCATCGCCTCGAGCCTGCCTTGGCGTAGACGATAGACGCGCGAATCGCCGACGTGCGCCACGTAGCCGATATGCCCACGCAGCAGCACCAAGGCGATGGTGGTGCCCATGCCGGAGCTTTCGCCGCGATCGAGCGCCGCCTGGTGGATCATGGCATTGGCATGATCCACCGCGTAACGAATGGCCTGCGTGGTGGATACCGTGTCCTCCGCGGTACGGGGCAACATGGTCCTGAGCCGCTCGCGCACCGCCTCGACGGCAAGCTTGCTGGCGACATCGCCGGCACGATGTCCGCCCATGCCATCGGCCACGATGAACAGGCCGAGTTCCTTGTCCACGTGCAGGCTGTCCTCGTTGTGGTCGCGCAGCAAACCGGTGTGGGAGAGCGATGCGACTTCACATTGCACATTGCTTGCCATTCTGCGTCCTCGAGATTGCGGGTTCGCGCGGATCGTGGCCATCAGCTGTCCGACGGCGCGGTCATTATGGTCACCGGCTTTACGTGCAGCCATCGCCGCGCGCCACATCTTAGAACCAAACTCAGCCGGAATCATGCGGTGGATGATAGTGGAGGAACGCGCGACTATCATTCGGCTCGCGCGTTCCCACCACCCGACCTTCCGCCCCGCCGCCGTTGCAGGCAGTCCGCCCATGACCGACACCGCACCCGTGCAAACCCCGCCCGCCTGGCTCGCCAACGCCCAGGGCGGGCGTTTCGCGCTGGTCGCTGCCTGTCGCCTGGGCCGCGCCGAGGACAGTGACCTCGCACTGCCCGATCCGCGCGTGTCGCGCCGGCACGCCATGATCCACAGACAGGGCGATGGCGAATACTGGCTGGTGGACTTCGGCAGCCGCAACGGCACTTATCTAAATGGCCACCGCATCGCCCAGCCCACACGCCTGCGCGACGGTGACCGCATCAGCCTGGGCGGGTGCGAATTGCAGTTCCACCAGTCGCGCGATGCGGTGGCCACGCCGACGCGCGCCGGCGACCTGACCCTGTTCGACGTGCGCACGACATCCGCATGGCTGCTGGTGGCCGACGTGATCGGCTCGACGCGCCTGCTGGCCGAGTTGCCCTCCGACGAGCTGCCGCTGGTCATGGGGCGATGGCTGGAAGCCTGCCGCACGGTGATCGAGGGGCATGGCGGCCGCATCAATCAGTTCATGGGCGACGGCTACTTCGCCTACTGGCCGGACCAGATCGATACGCTCGACGGTCTGCTCGCCGCGCTGCGCCAACTGATCGACATGCAATCACACCAGCGCCCGGCGTTTCGCTTCGTGCTGCACCGCGGCCAGGTAGTCCTGGGCGGTGTCAGCATCGGCGAGGAAGAACGCATATCCGGCAGCGAAGTACATTTCGCGTTCCGCATGGAGAAACTCGCCGGCGCGCTCGGCCAAGCCACGCTGGTCAGTCAACCGGCGCGCGACCGTCTGGCATCGTCGCTGCCACTTTCCGAACTGGGCTTACACGCTTTGCCCGGCTTCAGCGGCGCGCACGCCATGTACGCGCTGGAGCGACCCGCATCCGGGCCTGCGGCAGCGGAAACCGAGGCACGAGCGCCGCCATTGACGGCTCGTGACTGCAAACCGGATACTGCCGATTGACTGCGAGCCGGGGCTTCCTACGATGACCTTATCGGACGGCGCACACGTCACGATTGTGCACGGTGTGGCATGCGCCTCGACCCAATGGCATGCGGCCACGGGGCCCTCGTGTCTCGGCGTCAACCGAGCAAGACCACAGTAAAACCTGGAGCGACTCGATGAACAGCCTGTTCGCCGACCGACTGACCAACGTCCAGATCGTCGGCAATACCGTGCGCATGGAGTTCTCTACGCTGGAACTACTGCCCGGCAACGATCAAGCCAATCCCAAGACCAGCGTCAGCCTGGTGCTGGTGATGCCACTGGACGGTTTCGCGCAGGCGTTCAACGGTCTAGAGGCAGTGGTCCGCAAGCTGCTCGCGGACGGATTGCTCAAGCGCGACGAACCGACCTCCGTGCAATAGCCCTGCCACGCCCCACAGCGGCAAGCGCCCGACCCCCCATGATGCGCCCGACCCCTACTCATCGTCTTCCCCACCCCACCGGCTCGGCCCGCTCACGGCGGGCAATGTCATCCGCCAAACTGGCGCTCGTCCTGCTGCTGGTTGGCTCCCCGGCCGCTTCGGTGCTGGCGCAGACCCCCACCGACGCCGGCGCACTGTTGCGCGACGCGCAGCGCGCCGAACGCGAGGCTGCTGCCGCGCGCGAACCGCAGCCGTTGATCGACGAGTCTGCGCCGCGGCCGGCGATCCGGCTGCCTGAAGGCGCCACGCTGGAGGTCGCGCGGTTCCGCATCACCGGCAACCGCGCCATTGCCGACGACGTGCTCGCCGATCTGGTGCGGCCCTGGGAGGGCCGCACGCTCGACGTCAACGGTCTGAACGACGCCACCGGCGCCATCACCCGGCATTACCAGAACCGCGGATACCTGCTGGCCTACGCCTATCTGCCGGCGCAGCGCATCGTCCAGGGCGTGGTGGAGATTGCCGTGCTGGAGGGCACCATCGATGCCGTGCAGATCGTCACCGCGCAGGACGTGCGCCTGCGCGACGAGGTCATCCAGCGTCACCTGGAAGGCGTCGAGTCCGCGCCGCAGGTATTGCAGCATGACATCGAACGCCGCCTGCTGCTGCTCAACGACATTCCCGGCGTGGTCGCGCGCGCCGCGTTCACCCCCGGCGCGCGTCCGGGCACGGCCGACATCGTGGTCACCGTCGCCGAGGAGGAACCTCTGGCCAACGCCATCGATTTCAACAACCACGGCAGCAACAGCACCGGCGAATTCCGCCTGGGCGCGCGTTTTCAGCTCAGAAACCTGTTCGGATGGGGCGACAGCACGCAGTTCCGCGTGCTGGCGTCGGAGGAGGGACGGCTGGTCAACGGCCACCTGATCACCCGCGTGCCGCTGGGCGGTCAGGGCTGGGTTGCCGAAGCCGGCTTGAGCCGCCTCACCTACGAGCTGGGCGCGCCGTTCTCCGCGTTGGGTGCGCGCGGCGAGGCCAACGTGCTGCACCTCGGCGGCGAGTACGCGCTGGTCCGCGGCATGCGCGACAACCTCAGCCTGCTGGCCCGCTACGAATACAAGGATCTGGAAGACAAGCTGGCGGCCGTGCCCAACAACCGCAACCAGAAATACAGCCACGTGCTCAGCCTCGGTGTGCAGGGTTCGCGCCGCGACGCCCTGCTGGGTGGCGGCCACAGCCTGGGACTGCTGCAACTGGCCACCGGCAGCCTGCACTGGGACTCCAGCCGTCCGGCCGGCGCGCCGTCCGGTGGCTTCACCAAGCTGTCGCTGGATGGCAGCCGCCGGCAGGCGCTGGTCGGCCAGTGGAACCTCTATGGCCGGCTGTCCGGCCAGTACGGCTTCAATGGTCTGGACAGTTCGGAGAAGTACGCGCTCACCGGTCCCTACGGCGTGCGCGCCTATGCACCGGGCGAGCTCAACGTCGATCGCGGCGCACTGCTCGCGCTGGAACTGCGGCATACCTGGACGCTGACCGGCAGCACGCTCACCGGCAGCCTGTTCCATGACCTGGCGCGCGGCCGCATCGCCGCCGACAACCAACCGATCCTGCGTGGTACCGGCCTGGGCCTGGCCTGGAGCAATGCCGACGACCTGGATTTCAGCCTCACCGCGGCATGGCGGGGCAGTCGCACGCCGACCAGCGGCGACGACCGCAGGCCCTACCTCTATTTCGTCATGAACATGGGGTTCTGAGCACGCGGCGCACCACGTCCGTGGAGGTGAACATGACCCATACAGCCAAGCGCGCATCCGGCCTCCCCTCCCCGACACAAACCGTCGTGCGACTGTCCGGCGGGCGCGCGCTGCGCCTGATCGCGCGCCCGCGCAAGGCATTGAGCGCGCTGCTGGTGGCCTTGCTGTCGGTCTGTCTGCCCGGCTTCGCGCCCAGCGCGCGTGCGCTGGACGCCGGCGCCCTGCCCACACGCGGCAGCATCCAGGTGGGAAGCGGGCAGATCAGCCAGAACGGCACGGACATGGTCATCCAGCAGCACAGCGCGCGCCTCGGCATCGACTGGCAGACCTACAGCATCGGCGCCAACGGCAGCGTCACCTACGTGCAGCCGGGGCGCGACGCAGTGGCGTTGAACCGTGTCGTCGGCGATGAGGCCACGCAGATCTACGGCCGGCTGAACGCCAACGGCCAGGTCTTCCTGGTCAATCCCAAGGGCGTGCTGTTCGCCCCCGGCGCCAAGGTCGATGTCGGCGGCCTGGTGGCCTCCAGCCTGGACCTGAAGCAGGACGATTTCGCCCAGGGCCGCTACGCCTTCCAGGGCGGTGACGGTGCCGGCAAGGTGGTCAATCAGGGCGACATCCAGGCCGCGGCCGGCGGCTACGTGGCGCTGTTCGCGCCCAAGGCTGCCAACGAAGGCGCCATCCGCGTGCAGTCCGGCCAGGTGGTACTGGCCGGCGGACGCGCGGTCACGGTCGACATCACCGGCAGCAACCTGATCCATGCCGTGGTGCAGCAAGGCGCGGCCGACAGCCGCGTCGACAACAGCGGGCGCATCGAAGTGCCCGGCGGCAGCGTGCGTCTGACCGCCAAGGCAGCACAGGACACCGTCGGCGGGCTGGTCAACAACAGCGGCATCGTCAAGGCCAACACCCTGGTCAACAGGAACGGCGAGATCTGGCTGCTGGGCGACAGCGTCGCCAACACCGGCGAACTGCGCGCGGAAGGCGCGGCCCAGTCCGCCGGTGGGCGCATCGAGATCGCCGGCGCCGCGGTGGCGCTGGGCGGCACCATCAGCGCAGACGGCGCCGACGGTGGCCAGATCGGCGTGACCGCCGGCCAGCGTCTGTCGCTGGCGGAAAACGTCAGCGCGCGCGGCCTCGATGGCGCGGGCGGCCGCATCGAATACGCCTCGGGCGGCGGCATCCTGGAGAGCGGCTCCAGCCGTACCGACGCCAGCGGTACGGTCGACGGCGGCGAGATCCGCGTGCATGCTGCCTCGGGTATCGCCAGTTCCGGCCAATACACTGCCGCCGGACGGGATGGTCGCGGCGGCCGTATCGACATGACCGGCCACAGCGTGCACCTGCTCAGCGCGCGGCTGGACGCCTCGGGCGCCGCGGAAGGCGGCCTGATCCGTGTCGGCGGCGCATTCCAGGGCGGCAAGGATGACGCACCGGAACATCCTCCGGAAGTGCAACACCTGTTCGTCGGACGCTGGGAGGACAGCGATGCGCTGGCCAGCGCCCGCACGCTGTTCGTCAACGACGGCACCTCGCTGGACGTGGGCGCGACGGCTGGACGCGGCGGCACCGTGATCCTGTGGGCCGATGAGCAGACCACCTTCCTCGGTGCCATCGAGGCCCGCGGCGCCAGCGGCAAGGGCGGTGGTGCAGTGGAGATTTCCGCCGGCGACACGCTGCGGCGCGCACGTCTGGACGACGTGCTGATCGGCCAGGGTGGGCAGCTCCTGCTCGACCCCAAGAATCTGATCATCGGCGATCAGGAAACGCTCAAGCAGTGGCAATACCAGGCGGTGCTGGAGAGCGTCTACGCATGGAAGGCCTCGGTACCGGTACTCAACGGCAATGATCAACTGGGCGTCGCGGTGGCGTTGAACCACGACGCCACGCGCATGGCGGTGGGTGCACATCTGGACGATGGTGCCGCCAACGGCCGCGCCGACTCGGGTGCGGTGCACCTGTTCGCGTTCCAGGATACCAGCTTCAACGGCGGCGCCCTGGTGGGCACGCTCGGCCACGGCTACCTGGGCGGCAACAACGTCAACGTGGCGCTCGACGTCAGCGACGGCTTCGGCAGCGCGGTCGCGTTGAGCAACGACGCACGGCAACTGGCGGTGGGCGCCTACCTGGACGACGGCGCCGCCAACAACCGCGGCAATGCCGGCGCAGTGCATCTGTTCACGTTCGACGACGGCAGCTTCGCCGGCGGACGCAAGGTCGGCACCATCGGCTATGGCTACAGCGGTGTCGGCGACGTCAATCTGACCCATCTGGACGGCTCCGACTTCTTCGGCCTCGGTATCGCGTTGAGCGGCGATGGCCGTCGTCTGGCGGTCGGCGCGTACGGCGACGATGGCGCACCCAACAACCGCTGGGATTCGGGCGCGGTACATCTGTTTACGTTCGACGCCGGTTTCACCGATGGCCGCCATGTCGGCATCATCGGCCAGGGTTATGCCGCCAGCGCGACTTTGCCGTCCAGCCTTGCCGTCGATCTGATCAATTACGACAGCTTTGGCGTATCCGTGGCCCTGAGCCGCGACGGCAGCCATCTGGCGGTGGGGGCCCACGCCGACGACGGCGCCGGCGCCACGTCCGGCGATTACGGCGCCGTGCATCTGTTCACGCTGGACGGCGATTTCCGGCCCACCCGGGTCGGCATCATCGGCCGCAACTACAGTGGCCAACGGGACGTGGCGCAGGCGCTGGATGGCGGCGATCAGTTCGGGCGCAGCGTCGCGCTCAATGGCGACGGCACACGGCTCGCGGTCGGCGCGGTCAATGACGACGGCGCAGCCAACACCACCAGCAATACCGGCGCGGTCTATCTGTATACCTTCGATGCCACCGGTTTCTCCGGCGGGCGGCTGGCGGCCACCATCGGCGTCGGCTACACCGGCGCCAATGACATTCCCATCACGCTGCGCAACAGCGACAGCTTCGGCACCGCGGTGGCACTCAGCGCCGACGCCACCCGTCTGGCCGTGGGCGCGCCACAGGATGACGGCGCCAACAACAATCTCGGCAATGCCGGCGCGGTGCATCTGTTCACCTTTGCCGACACCGCGTTCGGCGGCGGCAAGCGCGTCGGCATGGTCGGCCAGGAGTACCGCAACGAGCGCGGCGAAGGCGTCGCCCTCGATGGCACCCGCTCCGCCGGCACCGACCTCGCCGGCATGGCGGTCGCGCTCAACGCCAATGCCCGGCTGCTCGCGGTCGGCGCACCGGGCGACGACGGCTACGGCGACAACGCCAGCAACACCGGCGCGGTGCACCTGATCACCTTCGACGACGGCGATTTCGCCGGCGCGCGTCTCGCCGGCAGCATCGGCCACGGCTACCTGGGCGCCGGCAACCTGCACGTCGATCTCGACGACAACGACGAATTCGGCTTCGGCCTGGCGCTCAGCGGCGATGGTCGGCATCTGGCAGTGGGCGCGCGCTACGACGATGGCGCCGGCAACAACAACAGCAACACCGGCGCGGTGCATCTCATCACCTTCGCCGACGCCGCGTTCGGCGGCGCGCAGAAGGTCGGCACGCTGGGCGTCGGCTATGGCGGTGCCGGCAACCTGCACGTTCCGCTGGTGAACGGCGCGCAGTTCGGTTTTTCCGTGGCGCTCAACCACGACGGCACGCGTCTGGCCGTCGGCGCGCCGGAGGAACACGGCGCCTCCGGTTCGCACTGGTATTCCGGTGCCGTGCGCCTGTTCGCGTTCGACAGCGGCTTCAGCAACGGCAGCCTGATCGGCAGCATCGGGCATGGCTACACCACGACGCTGGATCCGGACAACATCGCGCTGTCGCTGCGCATCTACGACTCGTTCGGCAGCAGCGTCGCGCTCAGCGGTGACGGCCGCAAGCTGGCCGTGGGCGCCTATCGGGACTACGGCGCCGCCAACAACGTGACCTATGCCGGCGCCGTGCACCTGTTCACGTTCAGCGATGCGACCGGACCGTTCACCGGTGGCGTCAAGACCGGCACCATCGGCGTCGGTTACGGCGGCGCCGGCGACGTCGCCATCACTCTGGATAGTTACGACTACTTCGGTCGCGCCGTGGCACTCAACGCCAATGGCACGCTGCTGGCAGTAGGCGCCAGTCATGACGATGGCGCCGGCAACACACGCAGCGACACCGGCGCCGTGCACCTGTTCACCTTTGCCGACACCGCGTTCGGCGGTGGCGCGCTGGCCGGCAGCATCGGCCACGGCTATCAGGGCGGTCGCAATGTCGGCATGCGTCTGGATAGCAGCGACCAGTTCGGCACCTCGGTCGCGCTCAACGCCGCCGGCAACCGGCTGGCGGTGGGTGCGCCGTATGACGACGGTGCCAACAATCAGGCGACCAATTCCGGCGCCGTGCACCTGTTCAGCTTCAACGACCAGGCGTTCAATGGCGGACGACTCGCCGGCCGCATCGGCAACGGCTATGTGCCGGACAGCGCGCTGTCGCTCGACCTGTTCGGCTACCGCTCCTGGGACGGCGACGAGGCCGGCTACGCCGTCGCGCTCAGCGCCGACGCGCGTCAACTGGTCATCGGCGTGCCCTACGACGACGGCGCCGCCGAGCGGCCTTGGGACAACCGCAGCTATGGCGCCGTACATCTGATCACCTTCGTCGACGGCGACTTCGGCGGCGGAGCGCTGGTCGGCACCATCGGCAAAGGTTATTCCGGCCCCAAGGACATCGACATCGGGCTGGATGCCAATGATCGTTTCGGCTCCGCCGTGGCATTGAGCGGCAACGGCCTGCGCCTCGCCGTCGGTGCGCCGTATGACCGTGGCGCCGACAATATCGCCAGCGACAGCGGCGCGGTGCGCCTGTTCGCCTTCACGGACACGGCGTTTTCCGGCGGGGCGCTACGTGCCACGCTGGGCAGGGGCTACACCGGCGGCAACAACCTCTCCCCGCCGACCGCCAGCAGCTACAACTACTACTTCGGCAGCGCCGTGGCGTTGAACCACGACGGTACCCGTCTGGCCGTGGGCATCCCCTACGACAGCGGTGCCGACTATGCCTACGCCAGCGGCGCGGTGCAGTTGTTCACGTTCAACAACGACTTCAGCGGTGGCGCCCTGGTCGGCACCATCGGCCGCGGTTACACCACCACGCTGGATCCGGACAACGTCCCGGTACAGCTCGACGCCTACGATCAGTTCGGTTCGTCCGTGGCGCTCAATGCCGCCGGCACGCTGCTGGCAGTCGGCGCCAGCGGGGACGACGGCGCCGGCAATGCCGTGTTCGACAGCGGCGCGGTGCGGCTGTTCACGTTCGGCGCGGCCTTCACCGGTGGCACGCAGGTCGCCACGCTGGGCCCGGGTTATGCCGGCAGCAACGACCTGCACGTGCCGCTGGGTAACTCCGACCGTTTCGGCCAGTCGGTTGCGTTGAACGCCGCCGGCACCCAGTTGGCGGTCGGCGCGCCCTACGACGACGGCGCCGACGACGGCAAGTCCAACAGCGGCGCCGTCTACCTGTTCACCCTGCAGCCCGGCGCCACCGGCGCCGCGCTGGCCGCACGCCTGGGCAGCGGCTATAGCCTCATTGGCGGACTGGAAGCGGGACTGCGCAGCAACGACTACTTTGGCTGGTCGGTCGCGCTCAACGGCGACGGTACCCGCCTGGCGGTGGGCGCCCCCGGGGATGACGGCGCGAACAACGCGCACAGCGAATCCGGTGCCGTGCATCTGTTCGCCTTTGCCGACAACCTGTTCGCCGAAGGCCGGCTGCTGGGTCGCGTCGCGCATGGCGTCACGGCGGAAAACTCACTGGCGCTGCCGGTCCAGGGCAACAAGTCCTGGGACGGCGAAGCCGCGGGTTGGTCGGTCGCACTCAGCGCCGATGCCCGACAACTGGCGATCGGCGCGCCGTATGACGGCGGCGGCAATGAGCCTGCATGGTCGTCGCGCTACTACGGCGCGGTGCATCTGGTGACCTTCGCGGATGGCGACTTCGGTGGCGGCGCGCTGGCGGCTACCATCGGCAATGGTTACAGCGGCGGCCGCAACATCGACGTGCCGCTCGACCGTTACGACCAGTTCGGCACGGCGGTGGCGCTCAGCGGCGACGGCATGCGCCTGGCGGTGGGCGCACCCTACGACGCCGGTTTCGCCAATACCGACAGCTCCGCCGGCGCGATTCACCTGTTCACCTTCGGCGACAGCGATTTCAGTGGCGGCCAGAAGGTCGGCACCATCGGCCGCGACTACGCCGGCAGCCATGACATCGCGTTCCGCGCCGCCAACGGCTATTACCTGGGCTGGTCGCTGGCGCTGAACCACGATGGCTCGCGCCTGGCCGCCGGCGACCCGTACAACTCCGGTGTCAACAACAGTCTGTCCGCTGCCGGCGCCGTCCATCTGTTCGCGTTCGACGCCGCCTCGTCGTTCGCCAACGGCCGTTACGCCGGCAGCGTCGGCGTCGGCTTCGCCACGCGCGCGGCCGACGTGAACGTCAATGCCCAGACCGCGGTGCTGAACAGTGCCGACTATTTCGGCTACAGCGTCGCGCTGGACGGCAGCGGCGACCTGCTCGCCGTCGGCGCGCCCTACGACGATGGACAGGGCAACCTGCGTTCCAACTCCGGCGCGGTGCATCTGTTCCGTTTCACGCCGGGCAGCGAGTTCCTGGGCGCGCAGCATGTCGGCACCATCGGCCACGGCTACAGCAAGACGGACCGCCCGGGCAACATCGACGTGACGCTGCCGCAAAGCCACTACTTCGCCTATGGCGGCGTGGCTTTGAGCGGTGACGGCCGTAGTCTGGTGGTCGGCTCGCCGTATGACCATGGTTTCGACGGCAACCGCTTTTACGCCGGTGCGGTGCGCACCTTCACGTTCGGTGCCGGCCTGAGCGACGGCACGTTCGTCGGTACGCTGGGCACGGGCTATAGCGGCGCCAATGACCTGAACCTGGCCAACCCGAGTTCCAGCTATTTCGGTTCGTCCGTGGCCCTCGATGGCGACGGCAGCCGCATGGCGGTCGGTCTGCCCTACGACGGCGGCCTGCTCGGCGACCAGACTCAAGCCGGTGCCGTCGACCTGTTCACCTTCGCTGCCGGCATGACCAGCCCCACGCGGGTCGGCCGCATCGGCCGGGGATACAGCGGCGGCGCCAGCCTGGATGCGCCGTTCACCGGCTATGGCTCCAGTGACGGCGACCGGTTGGGCACGGCGGTGTCGTTGAGTGCGGATGCACGCCTGATGGCCATCGGCGCGCCGGGCGACATCGGCGCAGCCGGTATCAATCCGGTGAGCAATGCGGGTGCCGTCCACCTGATCACCTTCAGCGACGGCGATTTCGGCGGCGCCACGCTGGTCGGCACCATCGGCCGCGGCTATGGCGGCGGCAACAACGTTTCCGTGGTGCTGGACACCGGCGACCGCTTCGGCAGCGCCGTCGCGCTGAGCCGCGACGGACGGCGGCTGGCGGTGGGCGCACCGTTCGACGATGGTCACGGCAACGTCGCCACCGACAGCGGTGCCGTGTATCTGTACGGCTTCGCCGATACCGCGTTCACCGGCGGCAGCCTGCAGGGCCTGCTCGGCATCGGTTATAGCGGCGGCAAGAACCTGAATCTGGCCGGCACCATCACCGCCCGCGACGAGTTCGGCCATGCCGTCGCCTTCAACCAGGATGGCAGCCGGCTGGCGGTCGGCGCGCCGGGCGATTTCGGCGCCAGCGGACTGGCCACCAATACCGGCTCGGTGCACCTGTTCACCTTCAGCGACGACCTGTTTACCAATGGCGTGCGCGCCGCCACGTTGGGGCTGGGCTTTACCGGCGGCAACGACCTCGACATCGGCCTGGACCTGCAAGACCGCTTCGGCATTGCGCTGGCACTGAGTGCCGATGCCACGCACCTGGCAGTCGGTGCGATGCTGGACGATGGCGCCGGCAATACCCGCAGCAACGCCGGCGCCGTGCATCTGTTCACCTTCGGCGACGCCTTCTCCGCCGGCACCAAGGTGGGCACCATCGGTTACGGCTATGGCGGCGTCGGCGACGTCGCCGTGCCCTTGCTCAACACCAGCGACCAGTTCGGTCACGCGGTGGCGCTGGACAGCAGCGGCACCCGGCTGGCGGTGGGCGCCACCGGCGCCGATACCAGCACGCTGTCCAACAGCGGCGCGGTGCACCTGTTCACGTTCGGCAACGGGTTCACGCAGGGCACCTGGATCGGCAACCTGGGTGCCGGCTACACCGGCAGTCTGGGCGCCCCGGTCAACCTGCGCAGCGGCGATCAGTTCGGTCGCAGCGTCGCGCTCAATGGCAACGCCACGCGCATGGCGGTCGGCGCCCCGTTCGACGATGGTCGTGACGGCGATCAGCGTGACGCCGGGGCCGTTCATCTATTCAGCTTCAGCGACGCGCTGTTCGGCAACCCGCAGGCGATCGGCCGCCTGGGCAACGGCTACGTGCAGGTGACGCGCGCACTGCACATCCCGTTCGTCGGTTATGGCTCCAACAGCGCCGACCGCTTCGGCAGCGCAGTCTCCCTGAGCGGCGACGCGCGGCTGCTGGCGGTAGGCACGCCCTATGACGTCGGCGCCGGCAACGCCACGTTGCGCAGCGAGCAGGGCGCGGTGCACCTGATCACCTTCGCCGACGGCAACTACGGTGGCGCCAGCCTGGCTGGCACCATCGGTGGCGGCTACAGCGGCGGCAACAACATCCACGTGGCGCTGGATGCCTATGATCGCTTCGGCAGCGCGGTGGCGCTGAGCCGCGACGGCCGCATGCTCGCGGTCGGTGCGCCTTACGATGACGGAGCCCACGAGGCGGCAAGCGACTCCGGCGCGGTCTATCTGTTCGGTTTTGTCGACGGCGCGTTCGGCGGCGGACAGCGCCTGGCCACCCTGGGCCGCGGCTACGGTGGCGGCAACGACGTGGCCGTGATGCTGGACAGCGGCGACCAGTTCGGGCAGTCGGTCGCGCTCAATGGGGACGGCACCCGCCTGGCGGTGGGCGCGCCCTACGACGATGGCGCCGGCAACCTGTATTCCGCCAGTGGCGCGGTGTACCTGTTCACGTTCGCGCCCGGCGCCGCCTCGGGCACGCTGGCGGGTATGATCGGCCGCGGCTACACCGGCGGCGGCAACATCGATATCACGCTGGACAACAGTGATCTGTTCGGCTCGGCCGTGGCGTTGAGCGCGAATGCCGGCATATTGGCCGTGGGCGCACCGCTCGACGACGGCGCCGGCAACCAGTCGGGCGACAGCGGCGCCGTACATCTGTTCAGCTTCGGCGACGCCTTTGCCGGCGGGCAACGCGTCGCCACCGTGGGCATGGGCTATGCGGGCGCACGGGATGTCGCCATCAATCTCGGCAGCACGGACTATTTCGGCCAGTCCGTGGCGCTGAACGCCGCCGGTACCCGTCTGGTGGTCGGTACGCCCAATGACGACGGCGCCTATCGCAATCGCTCCAATACCGGCGCCATCCATCTGTTCGCCTTCGCTGACGGGCTCACCGACGGTGCCTGGGTGGGCAGCATCGGCGCCGACTACGCCGGTCCGCGCGACATCAACCTGAACCTGCCGCAGACCGGCAACTCCGACCAGCTCGGCTGGTCGGTCGCGCTGAACGGCGCCGGCGACCGTCTGGCGGCCGGTTTGATCAACGACGCCGGTGCCGACGGCACGCGCAGCCAGGCCGGCGCGGTCAAGCTGTTCGCGTTCGAGGACGGCGCCTTCAACGGCGGCCGCGTGGTCGGCCACATCGGCTACGGCTACCAGACCGTGAGCACGGCGCTGAACACGGGCTGGGCGGGGGCCATGTCCTATCAGGGCGATGCTTTCGGCAGCGCCGTCGCGTTCGATGGCAGCGGCACGTTGCTGGCGGTCGGCGCGCCGCGCGACGACGGCTTCCGCAACGGCAATCCCGGCTCCGGTGCGGTCTATCTGTTCCAGTTCGGCGGTTCCGGCGACGCGCGGGCGAGCCTGCTGGGCATCGTCGGTTCCGGCTACCAGGGTGGCCGCAGCATCGACGTGACGCTCGATCCGAACGATGCCTTCGGCAGCGCGGTCGCCCTCACCGCCGATGGCCGCATGATGGCGGTGGGCGCGCCCAACGACGACGGTCACAACAATCGCATCACCGACTCCGGTGCCGTGCATCTGTTCCGCTTCGGCGACGACGGTTTCCAGGACGGCGTGCTCACCGGCACGCTGGGCTATGGCTATACCGGTGCCGGCAGCCTCGCCGTCGACACGCTGGCCCATGTGGACCGCTTCGGCTCGGCGGTGGCGTTGAGCGCCGATGGCACGCGGCTTGCGGTCGGCGCGCCACTCGACAAGGGCGCGGCCAAGACCATCGTGCATGCCAGCAACGGTTACGGCGCGGTCCACCTGTTCCGCGCGGATGCGGGCGCGTGGCAACGTACCGGCATCATCGGCTTCGGCTACACCGGGGCCGGCAGCCTGGACATGGGCTCGACGCTGCATCAGCAGGACAACTTCGGCAGTGCGGTCGCGCTCAACGGCGGGGGCACTCTGCTCGCCGTCGGCGCGCCCTACGACGACGGTTTCAATGACAGCCGCTCCAACACCGGCGCGGTGCATCTGTTCACGCTGGACGACACGTTCACCATGCCGGTGCGCGTGGGCACCATCGGTTTCGGTTACGTCGCCAATCTCGGCAACGCGCTGGCCAGCGACGACAGCCACTTCAACCTGACCGCCCTGGACGGTTCCGACCGCTTCGGCAGCGCGGTGGCCCTGACCAAGGACGGTCGTCGGCTGGCCGTGGGGGCGCCCTACGACGACGGCGGCGACATCGCCGTCTCCGACGCCGGCGCGGTCTACGTGTTCGGCTTCACCGACGACCGTTTCGCCGGTCCCGCGCGTCTCAGCACCCTGGGCGTCGGCTATGGCGCCGTCAGCAACCTGCAACAACGCATCGGCTCGTCAGACTATTTCGGCTCGGCGGTGGCGTTCAACGCCGACGGCACGCGCCTGGCCGTGGGCATACCGGGCGACGATGGCGTCGGCAACAGCAAGACCGATTCCGGCGCTGTACGTGTCTTCACCTTCACCGATGACAGCTTTGCGCTGGGATTCGAGATCGCGGCGCTCGGCGATGGCCGCCTGCCGGCGAACGTGTCCTTCCCCAGCATCACCACCAACGACCAGTTCGGTGCCGCCGTGGCGCTGTCGCGCGATGCCACCCGGCTGGCGGTCGGCGCGCCGGGCGACGACGGCTTCACCAACGATCGCGGTGATGCCGGCGCGGTGCACCTGTTCTCGTTCAGCGACGGCGATTTCGCCGGCGCCAGCTTGCGTGCGACCATCGGCTTCGCATACAGCGGCGGCAACAACATCGGGCTGGAGCTGGGCTGGGCCGACAGCTTCGGCGCCGCCGTCGCCTTCAACGCCGACGCCACGCTGCTGGCGGTCGGTGCGCCCCGCGACGACGGCGCCAACAACGATCGCTACGACGCCGGCGCCGTGCACCTGTTCCGCTTCGCCGACGACGACTTCGGTGCCGGCACACGGGTCGGCACGCTGGGTTACGGCTATGCCGGGGTCAACGACGTCGGCATCGCCCGTCTGGACAGCCAGGACGCCTTCGGCGCCGCAGTCGCCTTGTCGGGCGATGGTCGCGTGCTGGTGGTGGGGACGCCGGGCGACGACGGTTCCAGCAACCAGCGCGGCAACTCCGGCGCGGCCTATCGTTTCGCGTTCGGCAACGATTTCGCCGGCGGCGCGCTGACCGGCATCGTCGGCCATGGCTACACCGGTACCGGCTACATCGATGTCGCCCTCGACAGCAATGACGAATTCGGCCGCGCCGTCGCGCTGAATGGCGATGCCACACTGCTGGCGATCGGCGCCCCCGGTGACCACGGTCTCGGCAACACCCGCTTCAATACCGGCGCCGTGCATCTGTTCACGCTGGACGGCAGCGCGGGCGGCTCGCGCGTCGGCACCATCGGTTTCGGCTACGATGGCCCCGGCGACGTCGCCCTGGTGCTCGACAGCGGTGACCAGTTCGGCAGCGCGGTCGCCCTCGATGTCTTGGGCGGCCTGCTGGCGGTCGGCGCCCCCGGTGACGACGGTGCCGGCAACAGCCGCGCCAATGCCGGTGCCGTGTATCTGCTGCGTTTTGCCGACGCCGCGTTCGGCATGGGCCGGCACGACCATACGCTGGGCCACGCCTATACCAGCTTCGGCGAGGTCGACACGCCGATCAACGCCAACGACGCCTTCGGCTCCGCGGTCGCGCTCAACGGCAACGGCAATCGCCTGGCGGTGGGCGCCCCGGGTCACGATGTCAGCGGCGGCTACAGCCTCGAGGATACCGGCCGGGTGCAACTGTTCAGGGCCGGCGAACTGACCGCCGATGACGTCCTGCCCACGTTCGCCTTTGCCGACCGGCCCGGGGACACCGTCGCCCTGCTCGCCTCGGATCTCCGCGCGCTGCTGGCCACCGGCACCGCGGTTACGCTGCAGGCCAGCAACGATCTGCTGCTGGCCTCCAACCTGCTGGTGCCGGGCGACACTGGCGGCGCACTGACCCTGATGGCCGGGCGGCGAGTGCTGCTCAATGGTGACATCGTCAGTGCCAACGGCAATGTACTCATCCAGGCCAACACGCCGGTCGCGCAAGGCACCATCAATGCGCAGCGTGACGCCGGTGCCGCGCTGCTCGCCATGGCGACCGGCACACGCATCGACGGCGGTGACGGCACCGTGACCCTGCGTCTGGCCAACGGCGCCGGCCTCACCAACAGCGGCGCCGGCAACATCACGCTGGGCGACCTCCAGGGTGCGCGCATCCTGGTGGAGAACTTCGGTGCCGGCGGTGGTGCCGGCATCGTGCTGAACGGCCGTCTGAATGCCACCGGCGACATCGTCGTCGCCACCACCGCCGGCAACATCACCAACAACCGTGGTGCCGACGCCCTGGCCAGTGGCGAGGGTCGCTGGCTGGTATATACCGGCGACTGGTGGAACAGCTTGGAAAACGGCCTGGTGGCCGCCGCCGGTGGCGACATGCCGCGGCTGTACGACCGCACCTACGCGGGCGCTGCGCCGGACACCATCATGCCCGGCAACCATCTGATCTATCGCTCACGCCCGACCTTGACCCTGTATGCCAGCTCCGCCACCAAGATCTACGGTGATGCGGATCCCGCGCTGACGTTCCAGGTTTCCGGTCTGGTCAGTGATGACGGCGTCCAGGACACGGTTACGTCGGCCGGTCTGGGCGATCCCACCGTGTCCCTGCCGGTGGTCGCCGACCCCACCCGCCGCCCGGCCGGCACGCATGCCATCAGCATCGCCTACACCGATACCGGCACCAATGCCGGTTACGCCATCCAGGTCGGCGCCGGCAACGTGCTGACGGTCACGCCCAGGCCGCTGAACCTGGTCGGCCTGAGCGTGCAGAACAAGGTGTACGACGGCGGCACCGCAGCGGTGATCGCCAACTACGGCACGCTCAGCGGGCTATTGAGCGGCGATGATGCCAGCGTGCAGGGCACCGCCAGTGCCGCGTTCGCGGATCGTCATGCCGGTAGCAACAAGAGTGTGCTGATCTCCGGCCTGTCGCTGACCGGGGCCGATGCCGCCAACTACAGCATCGCCAACCTGACCACCACGGCCAGCATCCTGCGCAAGCCGATCACGCTGGCCTCGTTCAGCGCCGCCGACAAGATCTACGACGGCACGACCAGCGCCACCATCACCGGTTACGGCGCGCTGGACGGCCTCGTCGGCACGGAAACGCTGACCATTGCCAGTGGCAGCGCCAGCTTCGCCGACCGCAACGCCGGCCAGGACAAGACCGTGAGCCTGACCAATATCAGCCTGGCCAGCGGCACCGGTCACGCCGGCGACTATGTGTTGACGCTGCCGCTGCCCACCACCACCGCGACGATCACACCGAAACCGGTCAATGCCGGTGGTACGCGCCAGTACGACGGCACCGTCACCGTGCTGGGCGGACAACTCAACCTGCTCGGCATCGTCGGCGGCGACCAGGTCAGCCTCACCGGCAGCGCCCGCATGGCCGACAAGCACGTCGGCACGGCCAAACCGCTGAACCTGGATGACATGATGCTGGCCGGCCTCGATGCCGCCAACTACCTGCTCGCCGGCGGCAGCATCGACATCACGCCGCGGCTGTTGTCGGTCACCGGCATGAGCGTGCAGAACAAGATCTACGACGGTACCACCGTGGCCCACTACACCGGCACCCCGGTCGTGGGCGGCGAACTGGTCGCCAACGACGACGTGCTGCTGACCATCGATGATCTCGCCGTCGAATTCGTCGACAAGCACGCCGGCTTCGGCAAGGCGCTGGTCGCCACCGGCCTAGGTCTAAGCGGCACGGACGCGCCCAACTATCGCATCGTCGTGACCGACACCGCGACCATCGCCCCCCGGCTGTTGACCATCGCCGCCACGGGCCAGGACAAGGTCTACGACGGCACACGCGACGCCACCGCCACATACAGCGACGACCGCATCGCCGGTGACGATCTCGCCATCCTGGGCACGGCACGTTTCGACAGCAAGCACGTCGGCGTGAACAAGCCCATCAGCGTCGTTCTGTCGCTGGCCGGACTGGATGCCGGCAACTACCTTTACAACACCAGCGCCGCCACCTCCGCCAGCATCACGCCGCGGCCGCTCAACATCGGCGCCACCGCGCAAAACAAGGTCTATGACGGCACTACCCAGGCCACCGTACTGTTCACCGACGATCGCGTCGCCGGCGACCAGTTGATCCTCACCAGCCTGGCCGGCTTCGCCGATCGGCATGCCGGCGTGGCCAAGCCGATAACCGGCCTGCTCAGTGTCAGCGGCGCCGATGCCGGCAACTACAGCTTTGCCACGACCCTGCAATTGGCCGCCGACATCACGCCCAAACCGCTGCAGGCCGGCGGCACGCGCATCTATGACGGTACCAACCAGGTGGCCGCCACCGACCTGATGGTGCCCGGCATCATCGCCGGCGATGATGCCGCGCTGGCCGGCACCGGCGTCATGGCCGACAAGCATGTCGGCATGAACAAACCGGTGACACTGGACGCGTTGATGCTGAGCGGCGAGCACGCCGGCAACTACGTGCTGCAAAGCGCGAACATCGACATCACGCCGCGGCCGCTGACCGTGAGCGGGCTTGCCGTGCTCGACAAGATCTACGATGCCACCACGGCCGCCACCTTCACCGGCACGCCGACGCTGACCGGCGACTGGCTGCCGGGTGACGACATCACCGTGGTTCCCGCCGCCGACATCGTCGTGGTGTTCGCCGACAAGCACGCCGGCACCGACAAGACCCTGGTGGTACAGGGCGGCCTGATCAGTGGCGCCGACGCCCACAATTATCGCGTCGAGGTGGTCGGCTCCGCCAGCATCGCCCCGCGTCCGCTCGACATCAGCGTGACCGCGCTCGACCGCGTCTATGACGGCACCCTCGCGGCCGGCCTGCTGGTCAGCGACGACCGCAGCGGCGCGATGCTGCTGGATGATCTGCTCATCACCGCCAGTGGCAGCTTTGCCGACAAACACGTCGGCACGGCCAAGCCGGTCGCCGTGGTCATGACCGTGACCGGCAGCGATGCCGCCAACTACCTGTTCACGCCGGTGCAGCAGGCCAGCGCCAGCATCACGCCGCGCCCGCTCAACGTGCAGGCGACGGTCGGCGACCGCATCTATGACGGTACCCGTGCGGCCGCCGTCACACTGTCCGACGACCGCATCGCCGGCGACCAGGTGGCCATCACCGGCGTCGGCGAATTCGCCGACAAGCATGCGGGCATCGCCAAGAGCGTGGCGGTAACGCTGGCTTATGGCGGTGCGGACCTGGGCAACTACAGTGTGGTCGACAGCATCGCCACGGCGGCCAACATCCTGCCCAGGCCCTTGACCTTCACCGGACTGGACGTGCTCGACAAGATCTATGACGGCACCCCGCTCGCCCACATCACCGGCGGCTTCGACTCGGTCAGCGGCCTGATCGCCGGCGATGACATCGCCATCGACGTCAGCAGCGCCAACGCCGTGTTCGCCGACAAGCACGCCGGCATCGCCAAGCCGGTGAGCATCGTCGGTGTCGGCCTGAGCGGTGCCGATCGTGACAACTACACGGTGCAGGCCAGCGCGGGCACCGCCAGCATCCTGCGCAAGACCCTGGACGTGACCGGCCTGACGCCGTCGAGCAAGGTGTACGACGGCACGCGCAACGCGATCGCCGCGGGCATCCCCGATGTGCAGGCCGACTTCATCGCCGGCGACGACGTGGCGCTCGATCTGGCCGGCTTCACCGTCGAGTTCGCCGACAAACACGTCGGCAACGACAAGCCGTTGTTCATCAGCGGCAACATACTGACCGGCGCCGACGCGGCCAACTACGAGGCCAGGCTCAACACCACTGCCAGCATCACGCCCAGACCGCTGACGGTCACGGCCAACGCCAACGACCGCATCTACGACGGCAGCACCGATGCCACCGTCTCCTTCCTGGACGATCGCATCGCCGGCGACCTGCTGACCATCACCGGCACTGCCCGCTTCGCCGACAAACACGTCGGCAACGACAAACCGGTGCAACTCTCCGACCTGACGCTGTCCGGTGCCGATGCCGGCAACTATCTGTTCGACGGCTCGGCGCTGACCGCCGCTGCCAGCATCCATCCGCGCATCCTTCTGGCCACCGGCCAGCGCGTCTATGACGGCGGCACCGCCATTCCGGCTGGAACCGTCGGCTTCGACAACCTCGTGCCCGGCGACGACCTCAGCCTCAGCGGCGTGGTGACGCTGGCGGACAAACACGTCGGCACGAACAAGCCGGTGCAGGGCGCCCTCGTGCTGGCCGGCCTGGACGCCGCCAATTACATCCTCAGCGGCCTGCGCTACGCGGTGACGCCACGCGCGTTGACCGTCACCGGTCTGAGTGCGCAGGACAAGGTCTATGACGGCACCACGCAGGCGACCGTGGCGGGCAACGCCAGCATCGGCCTGGAACTGGTACCCGGCGACGAGGTGTTCGCCGACCTGTCGGCGTTCTCGGTCGCGTTCCTGGACAAACACGTGGGTACGGGCAAGCCGCTGATGGTCACCGGCAACGTGCTGTCCGGTGCCGATGCCGGCAACTATGTCGCGTTGCTCGACGTGGTCGCCAACATCACACCGCGGCAATTGACGCTGACCGGGGTCGGTGCGCTGGACAAGGTGTATGACGGCACCACCGTCGCCACCCGCGTGGACATCGCGCCGCCGACGCTTGCCGGCGGCGTCATCGCGGGCGACGATCTGGTGCTGGATCTGGCCAACCTCGCGGTCGCCTTCGCCGACAAGAACGCCGGCACCGGCAAGTCCCTGGTGGTCAGTGGCGCCAGTCTGGGCGGCAGCGACGCCGGCAACTACCGCATCGCCATCGCCGATGCCAGCGCCAGCATCACCAAGGCACCGCTCACGGTCGCTGTCGATCCCGCACAGCCGTTGCAGCGTTACTACGGCGACGCCAACCCGGTGCCGGGCGTGGTCTTCACCGGCTTCGTCGCCGGCGAAGATGCCGTCAGTGCCGGCATCAGCGGCGCGCTGGCGATCACCACCGCGGCGACGGCAACCAGCCCGGTCGGCGTGTACGACATCCAGTTGGCCGTGGGCGATCTCGATGCGGTCAACTACCGCTTCGGCCCGTTCCAGACCGGCACGCTGAGCGTGCTGCCCAGGCCATTGGCGATCTACGTCGACAACGTCGTGCGTTTCGCCGGCGAACCGGACCCGGATCCCTACAGCTGGTCCACCAACGTCGGCGGCCTGGTGGGTGGCGACCGGTTGCTGCAGGTGATCATCACGCCGCCCGCCGGCAGTGCCGGCGCCCAGGGTGGCGCGATCTTCCCGCTGGTGCCGTCGAACGCCGTGTTCGCCATTGGTGACCCGGCCAACTATGCCCTGAGTTACCGCAACGGCTGGCTGCTGGTGCTGACCAAACCGGATTACCTGGCCGGCGCCACCGATTCAAGCGGCACCCCCGGCTTTGCCGTGGAACTGATCGACCCGGCCGAGATTGCCGCCGCGGACGCTGGACTACGGCGCGAACTGGGCCTGCTGGACCTCACCCGGCGCATACCCGGCTTGCCGCTGCAGCTCCAGCGGCAATCGCTGGCGGGTATCGATGTCGACGACATCCGCCGCATGGCGGCGCGCTATGGCGAGGCCGATCGGCAGACGTCGCGCCAAGTCATCGCCGACCTGCGCGCGCAGCCGATCCTGTATTGGTATGCCGGCCCCGGCGCGAGCATGCTCAATCTCGACTCGCAGAACCAGGACTCCCCGACTCCATGACCCTACGACACTCCCGCTCCTCGCTGGCCTGTGCGCTCGCCCTGTTCATGCTGTCCCTGTCGGCCGCGGCGTCCGACGACGACCAGGTGCTGCGCGAGTTGCGCCGGCTGGTCGAGTCCGGCCAGCACGCCGCCGCCTACCAGTTGGCCGAACAGCATATGGCGCTCGCCGGCAACCCGCATTTCGATTTCCTGTATGGACTGGCCGCGGTCAACAACCGCAGGCTGCCGCAAGGGGTGTTGGCGCTGGAACGACACCTGAGTGTGGTGCCGGCCAACGATCGGGCGCGCCTGGAGTTGGCCAGGAGCTATTATGAATTGGGCGAATACGCACGCGCGCGCCAGGAATTCGAGTTCGTGCTGCGTTACAACCCGCCCAAGGACGTACAGGCCAACATCCAGCGCTATCTCGACGCCATGCGGACACGCGAAGCCCTCGGCTCCCGTGCCGCCTCCCGTTCCTACCTCGAACTCGCGGGCGGACACGACAGCAACGTCAACCTCGGCACCTACAATGACCAGGTGCGGTTGAACACGGGCATCCTGGCGCCGATCGACCCGACGTCCGGGGGCAAGAGCAGCGCCTACGTCAGGATGTCCGGCGGCACGCAATGGTCCAAGCGCATCGACGCGCGCCTCGCGGTCTACGCCGGCGCCGACTTCGACCTCAAGCACAACCCTTCCGCGACCCAGTTCGACAGCGGCAACCTGGGCGGCTATCTCGGCTTCTCGGTGCTCAGGGGCAAGGGTCTGTATCGCCTGAGCCTGGCCGACGGCCAGATGTGGATCGACGGCGACCGTTACCGCAACACCCTGTCGCTGGCCGGAGAGAGCCAGCACAGCCTGGGCAACGGCTACACGCTGACGGGGCTGGCGCAGTATGCCGATATGTCGTTCTCCGGCAGCAGCAGCTATCTCGATGCCAAGGTCTTCACGCTGGGCGGGGGTGTGCAGAAGACCCTGCAATCGCCCTGGCGTCCCACCCTGGGCGCACGCCTGAACTGGTCACGCGAGGATAACGCCAACAACCGTGACGACCTCGATCGGGAGGTGTTCACCACGCGCTTGACCTTGAACGCGAGCCCCAGCGAACGCGTCCGGCTCAACTTCGACCTGGCCTATCAGACCAGCGATTTCGGCGCGCGCGACGTGTTCTTCGGCTCGACCCGCGCCGACCAGACCTGGATGGCGGAGGCCGGCATCAACTACCTGGCCACGCGCAACTGGCTGCTGCGTGCCGATGTCAGCTACACCGACAACGACTCCAACCAGGATCTGTATGCCCATAGGCGCACATTGTGGAGTCTGCGCGGCCGCTATCTCTTCTAGGAATTCGCCATGCGTCGCATCGTCCCCGTTCTGTACCTTCTGTTGCTTGCTCCCGCGCTGGCGCTGGCCGAAGCCCGCCTGATCAGCGCGGTGGGCGAGGTCAGCGTGCTCAGACAAGGGGTGGACACGAAACCGTCGGTGGGTGAGCCGATCACCGGTGCGTTCGTGCTGCGCACCGGCAGCAGCGGCGAGACCCAGCTCCGTCTCGCCGACGGCACCCTGCTCACGCTGCTTTCGGACGGCGAGATCGCGCTCGATGCCGACCCCGGCGCGGTCATCGAACTGAGTGCCGGCGGACTGGACGTGATGCCCGGCAAGGGCTATCGCACCGTGCGCCATGGACGCTACAGCCTGAGGACCAACGGCCTGTTGAAACTGCGCGTATGCGCCCGCGGTTGTAGCGAGCCGCCCGGCCTGTACGGCCGACCCCTGGCGGGCGAGACCATCGTCGAGTACGCCGGCGGGCGCGTCGTCCTGCGCAACCGGCCGTTCCATGCCGGCACCGATGGCCGGCGCCCGGTCACGCTGGCGCGGGAGCCGGCGCTGTTCGCCGACCCGCAACGCCTGCAACGCGCCGAGCTGGCCAAGGCCCGGTTGGCGGAGGAACTGCGCCTGGGCATGACCGCGTTCAAGGATGGCGATTACGGCAAGGCGCGCGAATACCTGGAACGCGTGAGCCAGCAGTCGCCCAGCGAGCACATCGTCTCCTACACACTCGGGTTGATCGCGCTGGACGCCAAGGACAACACCGGTGCGCTGCGCTACTTCCAGCAGTACAGTCAGGCCGCGCCGGAAGCGGCGCGTGAACGCGGAGTCAATCAGATGATCACGCTGCTGCTGTCCAACCAACTGGAACAGGAAGTACGGCAGGCCATGCTGCTCGAACGTTCGCTGTCCAGCGAACCGCCGGAGCCCAACACCATCGCCGTGCAACCGTTCACCAACCGCAGCGACCCCGCCTATGGCGTGCTGGCCAAGGGCATCGCCGCCATGGTCATCACCGATCTGAGCAAGGTGCCGGGACTCAAGGTGCTGGAACGCCAGATGGTGCAGCGCCTGCTCGACGAGATCCGCTTGAGCGAGAGCGGCGTGGTCGACCAGGACAGCCTGGTGCGCGCGGGTCGGCTGATGCGCGCGGAGAAAGTCATCGTCGGCGGCTTTGGGGTGGAATGATGCGAGCACTACGTAGCGCGAAATGCAACGAGGTACGCCGGGCCATGCCGCCCTACCCGCTCAGGGCCGCGGTCGGCCTGCTGGCGCTGGGCGCAGTATGGTCGATGTCGGCGGTCACGCCGGTGCAGGCACAGCAATTCGGTCTGGAGAGCGCGATCATCGACAGCACCACCGGCCGGACGCTGGGCGGCAGCCGTGAAACCGGCGATCTGTCCGCTTTTTTCACGGTGCAGAAAAAGATCGTGCGCGAACTGCTGCGCAGGCTGAACATCGCCCTGGAGGACCTGCCGGCCGAAGTCCGCGAAAGCCTCGAACGCGTGCACACCACCAACTTCGAGGCCTTCAAGCTGTTCTCCGAGGCGCTCGACGCCCAGGACCAGGGCCGCTTCGCCGAAGCCAAGGCGCTGTTCGAGAAGGCGCTGGAACTGGACCCCCAGTTCGCGCTGGCCGGAGAACTGGCCGCTGCCATGCCCAGCATCAACGCCGTGGGCCCGGCGCAACTGCAAACCGCCATCGCCGTGGTGGCGCAAACGGCCGTGGCCAGCGGCAAGGAGCTGGCCCCGGTCGACCTGGCGGGCGCCATCGCCGCGCTACAGGCCGGGCGCCAGGTATACGAACTGCCCGCGGGTTTCAGCGACCCGTCGATGCCCAAACTGGATGTGAACACGGATTTCACCAGCAACCCCGCCGGTTCAGGCAGCGGCTTCGGCGACTGGCAGGTGGTCGGCATGAGCTACACGCTGGAGACCGACCCGCCGACCTCGATCGCCACCACCAACGAGTATCCCGCGCAGCAGGTCGTCACCACCGCTGCGGGCGCCCTCATCAGCGCCGGCAGCGCCGGCGGACTGCTCGCCAGTCAGGGAAACGCCGACAACTTCGACCTTGGCATGCTGTCGCTCAATGATGGCAGCAAGGTCACCTGGGGCAAATGGAACAGCTCTCAGTTCGGGACGTTCACCTTGACTTCCGCCGGCGTGCCGCTGGCCAACGTCGGCCCGGAATTCCACTACATGGTCGGTCAGGCCACGCGCAGCATGCCGACCACGGGCGTGGTCACCTTCGTACCGGGTGGAGGATTTCTCGACGCCGTCAGCGGCAGCATCGGCGTCAACTTCGGCCAACGCACCGTCAGCATCAACAACCTGGGCTTTACCGTCAACGACATCAGCTTCTCCGGCCTGCAGGGGATCGCCAGCTATGCCCCCACCTCGGCATCCGGCTTCTTCAGCGGCAACTACAGTGCCGGAAGCTGCGTCGGCTGTCAGGCGTTTTCGCCCAACGCCAGTTCGTTCACCGGCAACTTCCTCGGCCAGGACGCCTCCGGCCTGATGTTCTCGACCATTCTGCAGACCGGTGACGGCACCGCATCCGGCCTGCACCTGTTCACCCGGCCCTGAAAATGGTTTGCAATCGGCGTTAGAATGTGTCCATTTCATGACTCGTTGGCACGCCGATCATGCTCCCCCCTCCGCCAGCACGCCTCACGCGCGACCGCATCAGCGACATGCTGCGCCAGCACGGCATCGCGCCCACCCATCAACGCATCGAGATTGCGCGCGCGCTGTTCTCGCGCTGTGAGCATCAGTCCGCGGACCAGATCCTGGCGGTGGTCAACAGCGAACATAGCGAGACCTCCAAAGCCACGGTGTACAACACGCTGAAGCTGTTCCTGGAGAAGAAGCTGATCCGCGAGGTCATCGTCGACCCCAGCAAGGTGTTCTACGATCCCAACACCGCGCCGCACCATCACTTCTACAACATCGTCAGCGGCGAACTGACCGACATTCCCGGCGACGATCTGCGTATCGCCGGCATGCCCCGGGTGCCGGAAGGCATGCTCGCCGACAGCATCGACGTGATCGTGCGCATCCGCCCGGCGGCCTGAAGCGCACGGCCATGCACAGACGCGGCTTTCTGCGCGGCGCCGGCGCCGGCATGGCCGCGGCGCTGGCCGCGAGCGCATCCGCCAGCGGCCCCACCGTGCGCTGGCGGCTC
>CAYTRH010000010.1:0-37699 GCA_964440155.1 uncultured Thiobacillus sp.
ACGCCGGTGGAGCAGGTGCCGCGCGAACTGCGCGCGCCCGAACTGTTCGGCGATCTACGGGAGCCGTGATTGGGCTCTGCATGGATGCTGGGCGCCGGCCTCTGCTTCGCGCTCATGGGGGTATTCGTCAAGCTCGGCGCAGCCTGGTTCAGCAGCCATGAACTGGTATTCCACCGCTCCGTGATCGGCTTGTTGCTGTTGCTCGGCGCGTTGTCGCTGCGCCATGGCCGACGCGGCGGTCTGCGCATGTTCGGCGCACACACCGGCCTGCACCTGAAGCGCGGTCTGGTCGGCTTCGCCGCGCTGGCGGCGTTTTTCTACGCCGTCGCCCATCTGCCGCTGTCGGTGGCGGTGACCCTGAACTACACGTCGCCCCTGTTCCTCGCGTTGCTGATGCCCTGGCAACTGGGCGAGCGCCCGTCGCGCGTGCAGTACCTCACGGTGGCCTTGGGCTTCGTCGGCGTGGTGTTGCTGCTCCAGCCCTGGCGCACGCCGGCACGCGACCTGTTTGCCGGCGTGCTGGGCCTGTCGTCCGGGATCATGGCGGCGTTCGCCTATATCCAGGTGCGTCGCCTCGGCCGCATGGGCGAGCCGGAATGGCGCACGGTGTTCTGGTTCGCCTTGGTGTGCGCGCTCGGCGCCGCGCTACTGGCCAGCATCGACGGCGGTTGGCATGCACCGGCGGATGGTCGGCAGATCGGCGTGCTGCTGGCCATGGGCGGTCTGGCCACGCTCGGCCAACTGGCCATGACCCGCGCCTACCGCACCGGACGAACCGCAGTGGTGGCCAGTCTGGCGTACTCCACCGTGGTCTTCGCCGGCGTGCTGGATGGTGTAATCTGGAACCATGGCCTGCCGCTCGATGCCTGGCTGGGCATGGTCATCACCGTCGCGGCCGGTATCGCCGCCGCGATCGGCGGCGCGGGCGGCGAGCCGACGAGGCGCCGGCGCGCGCGGGCGTGGTGGTGACCGTGGCGAGCAGGGCCGGCACACCGCGTTGTTGCACTGACCAGAAAGGAACTACCACATGATCGCCATCGGCACCCGTGACAATCAGGTTTCCGTCGCCGTCATGGGCGAATTCACGCTCGCCGACTACAAGGAATTCGAGCAGCACGTGGAGCACAACATCCGCTTCCAGGGAGGCGTCAACCTGCTCATGGACTTGCGTGACATGGTGACCTACACGCTCGACGTCGCCTGGGAGGAGGTGCGCTTCGCGCGGGAACATCGTTACGACTTCCGCAAGATCGCCGTGGTCACCACCGATGAATGGATGGTCTGGCTGTCCTGGTTGAATCGCCTGTTCGTCGATGCCGAGTTGCGCGTGTTCGACGATCCGGGGCTGGCGCAGGAGTGGCTGGACGCCACTTGATGTCGCATGCCCAGTAGGCGGGTCACGCCCCGTTTCGCTTGGTTGGCCGCTGCCGGCTGGACCGTGGCGGTGATCCTGTCGCTGGCATGGAACATCCAGCGGGAGAACCGCGAGGTGCTCGAACTGGCGCGGGCGGAGGCGATCGCCAATTTCAACAAGGATCTGACGTTTCGCCGCTGGGGCGCCGAGCACGGTGGCGTGTACGTGCCGGTCACGCCGCGCCAGGCGCCGGTGCCCTGGCTCGCGCACCTGTCCGAGCGTGACGTGGTCACGCCGCAAGGGCGCTGGCTCACCCTGCTCAATCCCGCTTCCATGCTGCGCCAGATGATGGAGCAGTACTCGCGTGATTACGGCGTGCGCGGACGCATCACCGGCCTGCGCCAGATCAACCCGGCCAATGCGCCCGACGACTGGGAGCGCGAACAGTTGCAACGCTTCGAACGCGGCGAGGCGCAGGCCGCCTGGACCGTGCAGGATCTGGATGGCGAGCCGCATCTGCGCTACCTGCGCGCCATGTACATGGAGGCGGGCTGCGTCAAATGCCATGGCGACATGGGTTACCGGGAAGGGGATCTGCGCGGTGCGATCGGCGTCAGCGTGCCACTCGCCCCCTATCTGGCCAACCGCCGGGCCGCCGTGCTCGACCTCGGCGCCAGTCACGGCCTGTTCTGGCTGCTCGGGCTGACCGGCATCGCCGTCGGAGCGCGCGTCGCCGGGCGTCAGGAGCGCGAGCGGCTGCACCTGTACGCGGCGCTCGAGGAAAGTCGCACGCGTCTGGAATTGGCGCTGGAGGGTGCGAACGACGGCATCTGGGACGTGGATCTGTTGCGCGGCAACGTGTTCCATTCGCCACGCATGGCGGAAATGCTCGGCTACCGTGCCGGGGAACTGGGCAGCGCCGAAGAAATCTGGATGGCCCTGGTGCACCCGGACGACCTGCCGGCGCTGTTGCGCGCCAAGCGGGCTCACCTGGATGGAGAAACCGAACGCTATGAGGCGGAGTTCAGGGCCAGGGCCAAGGACGGCACGTGGCGCTGGATCCACAGCCGCGGCCGCGTGGTGCGCAATGGCGCCGGCGAGCCGACCCGCTTCGTCGGCGTGCATACCGACGTGACCGACTTCAAGGCACTACAGCAGCGCTTGTTCCTGGAGAAGGAACGCGCCGAGGTCACCTTGGCTTCGATCGCCGACGCGGTCATCACCACCGACGCGGAAGGCAACGTCACCTTCATGAACGGCGTGGCGGAACGGCTGACCGGCTGGCGTTTGGCCGAGGCCCTCGGCCTGCCGGCGGACACCATCGCGCCGCTGTATGACGAAAGCAGCGGTGTCATGATCGACAGCCCGGTGGCGCGCGCCGGCCGTGACAAGCGCGCGGTGGCCGCCGGAGGTCACGCCTTGCTGCTCGATCGCCGGGGCGAAAAGCTGCCGGTGGATGAGTCCGCGGCGCCGATACTGGCCGGCGACGGCACGCTGATCGGCGTGGTGATGGTGTTCCATGACGTATCGCACACCCGCGAACTGACCCGGCGGATGTCCTGGCAATTGACCCATGACGAGCTGACCGGCCTGTACTCGCGCCGCGAGTTCGAGAACCGGTTGCGCCGCCTGGTGCAGGATGCGCGCGCGGGCGGCGGCGTGCATGCGCTGCTGTACCTCGATCTCGACCAGTTCAAGATCGTCAACGATACCAGTGGCCATCTGGCCGGTGACGAACTGCTCAAGCAACTGGGCTTCGTGCTGTCGGAACAGATGCGCCGCAACGATGTATTGGCACGCCTGGGCGGCGATGAGTTCGCCGCGTTGCTGGAGCATTGCCCGCCGGCGAAGGCGCGTGAAATCGCGGAGAAACTGCGGCGCACCGTGGCCGACTTTCGCTTCACCTGGCAGGACCGGGTATTCGACGTCGGTGTGTCGATCGGCTTGGTCATGCTCGATGCCGGCACGCCTGATGCGGAACAGGCGCTGGTGGCCGCTGACACGGCGTGCTATGCCGCCAAGGAGGCCGGCCGCAACCGGGTACACGAGCATCGCCGTGATGCCGACGGCGGCGAGCGGTTGGGCGAGATGCACCTCGCCGCATCCATGCGCCAGGCGCTGGCGCGTGATGCCTTCGTGCTGTTCACCCACGAAATCCGCGATCTGGCCGATGCCGGGCAACCCCACTGTTACGAGGTTCTTGCGCGCATGCAGGACGAACGTGGCAATCTGGTCAAGCCGGGCCTGTTCATCCCCGCGGCGGAACGCTACGGCTTTATGCCCGAGCTGGACCGCTGGATCGTGCGACGCAGCTTCGAACTGCTGGCCGGAGCCAGTGCCGACATGCGCGCCACCATGCTGTTCATCAACCTGTCCGGGCTCAGTCTGCGCGAGGACGACATGGCCCGGTTCATCGGCGAGGCGGCATGCGACACCGGCATCGAGCCCGCCAACATCTGCTTCGAGATCACCGAGACCGCCGCGGTCGCCCAGCTTGCGGTCGGCGTGCGTTTCATGCGTGAACTGCGCGAGATGGGTTTTCGATTCGCACTGGATGATTTCGGCGCCGGGATGTCGTCTTTCGCCTACCTCAAGAACCTACCCGTGGACTTCATCAAGATCGACGGTGCCTTCGTGCGCGACATGTTGGACGACCCGGTGGACCACGTATTCGTCGAGACCATCCACCGCATCGGCCGGCTGATGGGTAAGCGCACCATCGCCGAGTTCATCGAGAACGATGCGCTGCTGGCCGAGGCACGCGCCATCGGTATCGACTACGCCCAGGGTCATGCGGTCGGTAAGCCCAGACCGCTCGACGCGGTGCTGGCGGGCTATTAGCGCCCCAGCGTAATCGCCTGTCAGAGCGTGGCCATGGGCTCGGCGCCAGCCGCCTCTTCGATGATCTCGAAATCGTGTGTCATCGCTGCCGTCTTGCCCAGCATGATGCTGGCCGAGCAGTATTTTTCCGCCGACAGCTTGATCGCCCGCTCGACCACCTCGGGTTTGAGGCCGCGCCCGCGCACGATGAAATGCATGTGGATGCGGGTGAACACTTTGGGATGATCACCGGCGCGGTCGGCGTCGATCTCGACTTCGCAACCGGTCACATCCTGACGGCTCTTGCGCAGGATCATGATCACGTCGACCGAGGTGCAGCCCCCCGCGCCCATCAGCAGCAGTTCCATCGGGCGCGGGCCCAGATTACGCCCGCCGATGTCGGGCGCGCCATCCATGATCAGGGCGTGGCCGCTGTCGGCCTCGGCCATGAAGCACACGTTTTCAACCCATTTGACCCGTGATTTCATCGGTCGTCCTTTCCGTCTTCAGTTGCGCAAGCGATACCACAGCAGGCCCAGCCACTCATGGCAGGCGTAGTAACTGTCCTGCAGCGCCTTGGCCTGCGGCAGGAAATCGAGCGGCGCCGGTCGGGCGCCGGCGTGGTAGCCGAAACCGGCGGGGGTGACCTTCAGCCCCGTTGCTTCGAATTCCGGCACTGCACGTGCCAGATGCCAGGCATGGGACACCAGGTAGATCCGCGCCACGCCATCCTGATGCAGTTGGGCCGCCGCCAGGCGGGCGTTTTCGCGCGTGTTGTTGGCGTGTTGCTCGACCCAGCGGACCGGCGTGGAGAATTCCGTCTCCAACGCCGCGCGCATCAGTTCGCCCTCGCCGCGCGAACCGCCGTCCGGCATGCCACCGGTCACCAGGACGGGTTTGTCCAACATGCGCGCCAGGCGCGCGCCATAGCGCACCCGCTCCAGCGTCAGCGCACCCAGCGTGTCGCCGTCGTAGTCGAGCGAGTCGCGGATGCGTCCGCCGCCCAGAATGACGATGGCGTCCGCCTCCGAACCATCGAGCACGGCATGGGGCGGCTTCAGGCCGTCCAACAGGTGGCCGGCCACGATCGGCGTGGACAGCAGCCACAGCGCGGCCAGCGCCGTACCCAGCAGCGCGCGCCCCAGGCGCGGTCGACGCGCCAGCAGCCACCAGCCCAGTGCGCACGTCAGCAGCAGGCTGACAGGTGGCAGCAGCAGGGTGGCGATCAGGTTGGTGAGCAGCCATTCGTCGGGCATGCCCCGTATTATTGCCGGTTATTGCCGGGAACCACGGGCATCGATAGCGTGGTTTGACAGCGTTCGGTGCTCAACATAGAATCCGCGTTTTTCCGAAGTCCCCCTGTTTCTGGATCGCGCCATGAAAACCTTCTCCGCCAAGCCCCACGAGGTTCAGCACGGCTGGTATCTGGTCGACGGCACCGACAAGGTGCTTGGCCGTCTCGCCTCCGAAATCGCCCGTCGTCTGCGCGGCAAGCACAAGGCCATCTACACGCCGCACGTGGATACCGGCGACTACATCGTCGTGGTCAACGTCGACAAGATCCGGGTGACGGGCAACAAGGCGCTCGACAAGAAATACTACCGCCACTCCACGTTCCCCGGTGGCATCACGGAAACCAACTTCGGCAAGATGCAGGCGCGTTTCCCTGGGCGCGCGCTGGAAAAAGCGGTCAAGGGCATGCTGCCCAAAGGGCCGCTCGGCTACGCCATGATCAAGAAGCTGAAGGTCTATGCCGGTGCCACGCACCCGCACACCGCGCAGCAACCGCAACCCCTGGAAATCTGAGGACTCCGAGCATGATCGGCAACTATTACTATGGCACCGGCCGCCGCAAGAGCTCGGTGGCGCGCGTATTCATCAAGTCCGGCAGCGGCAGCATCGTGGTCAACGGCAAGCCCGTGGACGAATACTTTTCCCGCGAGACCGGGCGCATGATCGTGCGTCAGCCGCTGGTGCTGACCGAGCGTGCGGACAGCTTCGACATCATGGTCAACGTCACCGGCGGCGGTGAAACCGGTCAGGCCGGCGCGGTGCGCCATGGCATCACCCGGGCGCTGATCGAGTACGATGCAGCGCTCAAGGGCACGCTGAAGAAGGCCGGTTTCGTCACCCGCGATGCGCGCGAGGTGGAGCGCAAGAAGGTCGGTCTGCACAAGGCGCGCCGGCGCAAGCAGTTCTCCAAGCGCTGATACCGGGACTGCCGGGAAGAGCCGCCTGCGGGCGGCTTTTTTGTTTTTTCGGGGAAAGCGCTTTAGCATCGCGGCTGTTTTTTCGCTCACCCAACAGGATCCAACGACATGATCAAGGCAGGCATCGTCGGTGGCACCGGTTATACCGGGGTCGAACTGCTGCGCCTTCTGGCCCAGCACCCGAACGTGCAACTCACCACCATCACCTCGCGCAAGGAGGCCGGCATGCCAGTGGCGGACATGTTCCCCAGCCTGCGTGGCCGCATCGCCTTGGCCTTCAGTGCGCCCGATGAGGCGCCGCTCGAGGATTGCGACGTGGTGTTCTTCGCCACCCCCAACGGCGTGGCCATGCAACAGACCCGCGAACTGCTCGACGCCGGCGTCAAGGTGATCGACCTCGCCGCCGACTTCCGCATCCAGGATGTCGCAGAGTGGTCGAAGTGGTATGGCATGGAGCATGCCTGTCCGGATCTGGTGGCCGAGGCCGTCTACGGTCTGCCGGAGGTCAACCGCGCTCGTATTCCCGGTGCGCGCCTGATCGCCAACCCTGGTTGCTATCCCACTGCCGTGCAGCTCGGCTTTCTGCCGCTGCTGGAAGCCGGCGCGATCGATACCGCGTGGCTGGTCGCCGATTGCAAATCGGGTGTTTCCGGCGCCGGCCGCAAGGCGGAAGTGGCGACGCTGTACGCCGAGGCATCCGACAGCTTCAAGGCCTATGCGGTGCCGGGCCATCGGCACTGGCCGGAGATTCGTCAGGGACTCGCGCGCATGGCCGGCGAGGACGTCGGCCTCACGTTCGTGCCGCACCTGACGCCGTTGATTCGCGGTATCCACGCCACGCTGTATGCCCGGCTGCGCCGCGACGTCGACGTACAGGCGCTGTTCGAGGCGCGCTATGCCGACGAATACTTCGTTGACGTGCTGCCGGCCAGGTCGCATCCGGAGACGCGCTCGGTACGCGCCTCCAACCTGTGCCGCATCGCCGTGCATCGGCCCCAGGGCGGCGATACCGTGGTGGTGCTGTCGGTGATCGACAACCTGGTCAAAGGCGCCGCCGGTCAGGCCGTGCAGAACATGAACCTGCTGTTCGGGTTGCCGGAGCACGAGGGACTCACCCAGATTCCCGTGGCGCCATGATGTGGACACCGGTCGATGCGATCGGGCACCCGCCGGGGGTGGGTGGCTGCGCCGGCGGCGTTGGCCAGACCCCGCCATCCCCCTGAACGCACCGTGGTTGACGCAACGGCACACCGCCCCAATAATGCCGGCATACCGGTTTCACTTGAAAGGATCACCATGAATGCCGCCACCGAAATGACTCCCTTCGTTTTCTCCGACAGCGCCGCGAACAAGGTCAAGGCACTGATCGAAGAGGAGGGCAATCCCGAGCTGAAGCTGCGTGTGTTCGTGACCGGCGGCGGTTGCTCCGGCTTCCAGTACGGCTTCACCTTCGACGAGGTGACCAACGAGGACGACATGGTCATGCAGAAAAACGGCGTGACGCTGCTGATCGATCCGATGAGCATGCAGTACATGATGGGCGCCGAGATCGATTACACCGAAGGTCTGGAAGGCGCGCAGTTCGTCATCAAGAATCCCAATGCCGTGTCCACCTGCGGCTGCGGCTCTTCCTTCTCGGTCTGACATCAGGCTCTGCGAACGGGGCGGCTCGGGCCGCCCTTTTTCTTTGTCAAGGTGCGTGATGACCGAACGTCCCCGTTGGGTGCATTGTCCCACCTGCGGCAGCCGGGTGGCGTGGGTGGCGGAGAGCGCCTGGAAGCCCTTCTGCAGCGAGCGCTGCAAGCTGATCGATCTGGGTGAATGGGCAAGTGAGCGCTATCGCGTACCGGTGGCCGACGATGTCCGGCCCACCGGTACGGACGATTACACACCCCTGCGTTCGTAGATTTCGTCCAGGCTCAGGGTGGCGCGGATCGGCCCGCACGCCGGTTCGACGATATCGTCCTCGTCCAGCGTCGCGTGCTTCAGCGCCATGCCCATGGCGTTCGATGGTCAGCGCGTCAGCGTGCGCACGCCGTCCGGTGTGCCCATCAGACAGACATCCGCGCCGCGGCGCGCGAACAGACCGACGGTGACGACGCCGGCGAGTTGGTTGATCTCGCTTTCCATGGCGACGGGATCGAGGATGTCGAGGCCGTGCACATCCAGGATCACGTTGCCGTTGTCGGTGGTGAAACCGCTGCGCAGCACGGGATTGCCGCCCAGTTTGACCAGTTGCCGGGCAATGTAGGAACGGGCCATGGGAATCACTTCCACTGGTAGCGGGAATTTGCCCAGCACATCCACCAGTTTGCTCTGATCGACGATACAGACGAATTTCCTGGCGCACGCGGCTACGATCTTCTCGCGTGTCAGCGCGCCGCCGCCGCCCTTGATCATGGCCATGTGGCGGGTGATCTCGTCCGCGCCGTCGACATAGACCTGTAACTCGCCGGCGTCGTTGAGATCGACCACCTCGATGCCGTGCTTCTTCAGGCGCTCGGCCGTGGCCACCGAGGAGGCGACGGCGCCATCGATGCGGCCCTTGATGTCCGCCAGCGCGTCGATGAAGTAGTTGGCGGTGGAGCCGGTGCCCACACCGATGATGCCGGGGGTCACGTATTCCAGCGCGGCGCGCGCCGTGGCCTGTTTCATTTCGTCTTGCGTCATCATGTCGCGTTGCTCTTTGTCGTTTGCGGGGAAAGCACGAGAATAGCGGCCTTTCCCGTCCCCAGCAAACCCCGTGCCGACTGCCGCTCCGTCACTCTCGCCGACGCCCGTTGCCATCGATTACCTGGAGCGCATCCTGCTCGCGCGCGTGTACGACGTCGCGATCGAATCGCCGCTGGACGAAGCGCCCAACCTGTCGCGCCGTCTGGGCAACACCATCTGGCTCAAGCGCGAGGACATGCAGCCGGTGTTCTCGTTCAAGTTGCGCGGTGCCTACAACAAGATGGCGGGGTTGCCCAAGGCGCAACTGAAGCGCGGTGTGGTCGCCGCCAGCGCCGGCAATCACGCGCAGGGCGTGGCCATGGCCGCCGAGGTGCTGGGGTGTGCGGCGACCATCGTGATGCCGGCGACGACGCCGGCGATCAAAGTAGACGCGGTCGCCAAGCGTGGTGCCGAGGTGGTGCTGCATGGCGATTCCTACGACGATGCCTACCGGCACGGCATGGAGATCGCCAGGGCGCAGAAGAAGACCTTCGTGCATCCCTATGACGATCCCGAGGTCATCGCCGGCCAGGGCACCATCGGCATGGAGCTGCTGCGCCAGGCGCGCACGCCGATCGACGCGGTGTTCGTGCCGGTGGGCGGTGGCGGCCTGATCGCCGGTATCGCCGCCTATCTCAAACGGCTGCGCCCGGAGATCAGGGTGATCGGAGTCGAGCCGGAGGAGGCCGACGCCATGGCGCGCAGCCTGTGCCGCAAGGAGCGCATCGTGCTGCCGCAGGTCGGCATCTTTGCCGACGGCGTCGCCGTCAAGCAGGTCGGGGAAGAGACCTTCCGGCTGTGCCAGCAGTACGTCGACGAGATCATCCGCGTCAGCAACGACGCGATCTGTGCGGCGATCAAGGATGTGTTCGAGGATACCCGCTCCATCCTGGAACCCGCCGGCGCGCTGGGCGTGGCCGGCATCAAGGCCTGGGTGGCGCGCGATAGGGCCAGGCACCGTAACCTGGTGGCCATCGCCAGCGGTGCCAACATGAACTTCGACCGCCTGCGTTTCGTCGCCGAGCGCGCCGAACTGGGCGAGAAGCGCGAGGCGGTGCTGGCGGTGTCGATACCGGAGCGCCCCGGCAGCTTCAAGGCGTTCTGCTCCCTGCTGGGCACGCGCGCCATCACCGAGTTCAACTACCGCTTCGCCGACCCGGAAGTTGCGCACATCTTCGTCGGCGTGCAGGTCGGTAACCGGGCGGAAGTGGACAAGCTGCTGGCAGCGCTGGAGAAGCACCAACTGCCGGTGCTCGACCTGTCCGACAACGAGATGGCCAAGCTGCACATCCGCCACCTGGTCGGCGGGCGGGCGCGCCAGGTGGACAACGAAGTGCTATACCGTTTCGAGTTCCCCGAGCGGCCGGGTGCGCTGATGCGCTTCCTCAACGGCATGAGCCACGCCTGGAACATCAGCCTGTTCCATTACCGCAATCACGGCGCCGACTATGGCCGCGTGCTGGTCGGTATCCAGGTGCCGCCGGAGCAGCGCGAGGACTTCCAGACTTCGTTGGACCAGCTCGGCTACCGCTACTGGAACGAATCGCGCAACCCGGCGTACGCGCTGTTCCTCAAATGAGGGCGCGATTGCGGAGATATCGGACCCACATATCGAAGAAACCCATCAGAAGAATCAGGTATTCCCCGATTCTTGGCCGCCGGAGATGATCCTAAGCTATAAAGCTTTCAGATGATGGGCGCGGCCGCTCGCGCCAGCGAGGAGCATTGCGTGATGAGTATCGACGCCGTTGGTGGGGAATTGACCGCAGATATGGTGCGCGCGCTCGATTGGGTGCCCACCATCATCTGGGTGGCGGCTCCGGACGGTGCCTGTCGCCTGGTCAACCGGGCATGGCGGGAATTCACGGGACGCAGGTTGGAGGATTCGCTGGGCGACGGCTGGCTGGCGGCCATGCATCCCGAGGATGCCGCGGCGTGGCCGGGACAGATCGGCGAGGCGCTGGCGACGCTCAAGCCGTTCTCCGTCGAGTGCCGGCTGCGCCGGCGCGATGGCCGCTATCGCGTCATGCACAAGAGTGGCGAGCCTTACCGCGACGAGGTCGGCAACGTGCTGGGTTTCATCGGCCACTGCGTCGACGTCACCAACCACAAGCAGGCGCTGGAGGATCTGCGCAAGGCCAGCGAGAAGCACCGTTCCGTACTGTCCAATCTGAAGGACGCCGTGGCGGTCATCGAGGATTTCCTGCGCACCGAGGAACCGTCCGCGCTGGCGCATCGCGACGATCGCCTGACGCCCCGTCAGCGCGAGATCCTGCATCTGATCGCGCGCGGCTATGCGACGCGCGAGATCGCATCGCAATTGCACGTCAGCGTGAAGACGGTGGAGAGCCACCGCGCGCAGTTGATGCAGCGTCTCAACATCCACGACGTGGCCGGCTTGACCCGCTACGCCATTCGCACCGGACTGGTGCCGACGGACTGACCGGGTCGGGCGTTCAGATCGCGTCGCGTACCGCGGCGACGCGCGCCATGTGCACCACCTCGGCAATGCGCGCCGGCTCGGTCTGCGCCGCGATGGCGCCGGCATCCACCCGTCGCGCCGCGGCCAGCGCCGCGCGCAGGCGGGCCGCCTGGGGATAGGGACGCGCGCCGTGGTCGGCACGGCCATGGAAGTCCGCCTCGCAGGCCGCCAGCAACTGTTCGAAACGTTCGGGCCGGCGGAATGCGTCGATCCGTTCCAGCAGTTGCACCAGCGTGGCCGGACGCAACTCCAACGCGCGGTGCACGACACCGTGTTCGCGCGCCACCAGCACCGCGAGGTCACGGCAGTCACGCGGCGCACGCAGGCGGTCGCTGACTTCACGGGCCAGGTCGGCGCCGCGTGCTTCATGGCCGATGTGCCGCGGCCATTGTTGCGGCGGTGTCGTGCCCTTGCCGAGATCGTGCAGCAGCGCGGCATAACGCACCGGCAGGGACAGTGCGGACTCGGCGGCGACATCGATGACCCGCATCACGTGATCGCCGGTGTCGATCTCCGGATGATGGGCCGCCGGCTGCGGCACGCCGAACAGGCGATCGAGCTCGGGCAGCAGGCGCGCCAGCGCAGCGCAGTCGCGCAGGGTCAGGAACATGCGCGATGGCCTCCGTTCCATCAGACCGCGCGCCAGTTCCTGCCATACCCGTTCCGGCACCAACGCATCGACTTCCCCGGATGCCACCATGGTGCGCATCAGCGCCAGGGTTTCCGGCGCCACGGTGAAGCCGACATAACGCGCCGCGAAGCGCGCCAAGCGCAGGATGCGCACCGGATCCTCGGCGAACGCCGGCGAGACGTGACGCAGCACGCGCGCTTCGAGGTCGGCGCGGCCGCCGAAGGGGTCGATCACGCTGCCGTCGGCGGCCAGGGCCATGGCATTGATGGTGAGATCGCGACGGCGCAGATCCTCCTCCAGCGTCACGTCCGGCGCCGCATACACGGTGAAGCCCCTGTAGCCGCGCGCGGTCTTGCGCTCGGTGCGCGCCAGCGCGTATTCCTCGTGCGTGTGCGGATGCAGGAATACCGGAAAGTCCTTGCCGACCGGACGGAAGCCGAGGGCTACCATGTCCTCCGGTGTGGCGCCGACGACGACATGGTCGCGATCGCCCGGTGTCAGGCCGAGCAGCGTGTCGCGCACCGCGCCACCGACGACGTAGGTGCGGATGCCGGCGGGAAACTCCACTGGGCGCAGCCGTCGGTCAGGGCGGCGACAGCCGATCAGCGTCCGGCATGGGCGCGCAGCGCGTCGTACTGCCGGCGTGGGCCGTCTTCACGCAGATAACCGATCACGCTCTCCAGCGCAGTCGGCGCGCCGAAGCGACTGGGAAAGGGGGTATCGCAGACGTTGTCGGTGAGCATGGCGTAGTGGTTGTCGCGGGTCATGATCTTGCTGCCGGGTTTCAGCTCCATCAGGCGCGCGAACCAATAGGACGCGGTAACGCCGAGCGGCAGCACCACGCGGCGCATGCCCAGGGTGCGTGCGGTCAGCTCGACCAGTTCCCGCAGACTATAGACCTTGGGGCCGCACAGGTTGTAGCGCTGTCCGAACGTATCGCGGTCGGCCAGCGCTTCGGCGAAAGCGCGCGCCACGTCGCCGACGTAAATCGGCTGAAAGCGGGCCTGGGCACCGGCCAACGGCACGACCGGCGCGAGGCGCAGCAGTCCGGCGAACAGACTCAGGAAGCTGTCGCCCGGGCCGAACACCACGGACGGCCGAAATACCGTGACCGCCAGGGGCTTGCCGGGCTCGCCGGGGCGGGCGGCTCCCGCCTCCAGCACCAATGCCTCACCCATACCCTTGGTGCGCTGGTAGATGCTGCGCGCGTCGGCATCGGCGCCCAGCGCGCTCATATGCAGCAGGCGTCGTACGCCGCTGTCGCGGCAGGCCTGCACCACCTTGCGCGGCAGCTCGACATGCGCATGCTGGAAACTGCCGCGTCGTGCGCGCTCGTCGTCTGCGCGGCCCGAGGCGCGCTCGTGCAGGATGCCGACCAGATTGATCACGGCGTCGGCGCCGACGAACAGTCGGCGCAGGGTGGCGGGGTCGTGGATGTCGGCCTCGATCACCTCGACCGTGGGTAGCACCAGCAGGTGTTTGGCGGATTCACGGCGTCGGGTGGGCACGGTCACGCGATAGCCGCGCGCGGCCAGCAGCGCGAGCAGATGGCGGCCGACGAAGCCGCTGCCGCCGAGGACACACAGGTTACGTAGGGTCATCGCTAGGTTTCGATCAACGGGAAATCAGCCGTGGCGCAGGCCGCACCGCCTCAGCCTTCGTTACCTCCGGCCGTGGCCGGTGCGGTCGCGGCGCGTTCGTCTCCGAGCGGATCGGCAGCCATGCGTGCCGTCGCGGGACGTGCCGGTATCACGCCGAGGTGTTCCTTCAACGGCAGCGACTCGGCGCCGAAACGGGCGCGGTAGAACATGGCGTTGGCCATCACCTTCTTGACGTATTCGCGGGTTTCCACGAACGGGATGGTCTCGACGTAGATGGCGCCTTCCAGCGGTTCTTCGGCCTGCCAGCGCCGCGCCCGTCCGGGGCCGGCATTGTAGGCGGCGGTGGCCAGCACCGGCGAGCGGTGCAGCGTATCGTAGACATGGCGCAGATACCAGGTGCCGAAACGGATGTTGGTTTCCGGATCGCGCACGGCGGCCTGGGCGCCCCGTTTGATGCCCAGCTGATCGGAGATCCAGCGCGCCGTGGCGGGCATGATCTGCATCAACCCCTGGGCGCCGACGCTGGAGCGCGCGTGTTCGACGAAGCGCGACTCCTGGCGCATCAGGCCGTACACCCAGGCCTCGTCCACGCCATGCTGCGACGAGTAGGCGCTGGCCAAATCGCGATAGGGCGCGATGTAACGCAGGTCGAAGTCATGCAACTCGCGCGTGCGCTCGGCGGTGACGATGGCGCGGTCATGCCAGTTCTCGCGCCTGGCCAGTTCGGCAGCGGCCAGGATCAGGCGGTCATCGAGCCCGCGCAGCGCCCAGTCCCACTCCGCCACGGCGTTGGCCGGGTCGCCGGCGCGCCGCAGCAGCAGCGCGCGGCGCAGGCCCGGCAGCGACTCGATCTGGCGCATGTCGTCCGGGGTGACCTTGTACTCGGCCGGACGCGCCTCCAGCTTGACTGGCAGCTCTTCCTGCGCCAGCAGGCCGTAATAGTGGATTTCCCGCGACAGCGGCGCGAACAACTGGTTGGCCTGGTAGGGCGCGTTCAGCTCTTTCAGCGCGCGGGCACGCCAGTAGCGCCAGACCGCCTGATCGCGCAGTGTCTCCGGCATGGCCTGGATGGCGTGGTACACGTCCGGCCAGGCGCCGGCGCGCAGAGCCGCGCGTGCGCGCCATTGCGCCTGCAACTCGCTGTGCGGCGTGCCGGCGCGGTAGAACCAGCGCAGCGCCCGAGGGTCGTGACGGCGCGCGGCGTGCAGCGCGATCTGACCCCAGCCGTAACGCCACTCGTCATCGCTGAAGTCGTCCTGACGCGTTTCCCACAGGCGCGCCGCCGCTTCGGGATCATCGCGCGCGACGCGGGTGAGCGCGTACAACGCGGCTTCGCGCTGGCCCGGCGTGTCCGCGGCGCGCGTGACGAAGCGCGCGGCATCGGCCTGGACGCTGGTCAGGGCGTCGCGCGCCATGCGCAGGTCGGGCGGCAGGCGGGCATCGATGTCGCGCGCCAGACGCAGGTTGTCGGTATCCAGCGCCAGGCGCAGACGGCGCAGGCGTTCCTCGGTGGTGAGCAGGCCGCGTTCGTCGAGCAAGGCGAACACCGCATCGCAGCTCGACGGCAGGTCGCGCGGCGTGCGCCACAGCGTCAGGGCGTCGCGTTCGGCGCTCGCCTCGCCGGCCAGCATGCGCGCGCGCAGATCATGGCATTGCAGTTCCTGATCGGGACGGTGCAGCAGCGCATAATGTCGGGCGAACGCCTGCCAGTCACCGGCACGCGCATACTGGCGCGCGAGATCGCCACGCACCCGGTTGGACAGCGGCGTGTCGGCATGACGTTCGATGAAGGCAAGCATCGCCGCTTCGTCCGGCCGTCCCAGTTGCAGGCGCCAGAAGCGGGCATAGGGCGCGAGCAGGTGGTCTGCGGGGATGCGCGCCGCCTGCTGTTCGAAGCGCGCCACCTGCTTCTTTTGGAACGCTTCCCGCGCGGCGACGTAGGCGCTCTCCACCGAGGCCAGCGCATGCGCGGCACCCAGGGATGCGATCAGGAACAGGGTGGTGACGGCGGACTGCGGACGCACGGGCTACACGTCGGGGCAACGGGCAGACCACACTGTACCCGCAAGCCCGTGGTCGCTTCAATTCACCGGTGGTCACTGGCGCAGGGCGGCCATCCATGCTCACCCCACGCCTGCTAGCCGGCATGGCCGGCGCTTTACTCGGCCAGCGACACCTGCACGTGCACGCGCACGAACGGTCCGGGGTCGCGCGGCATGAAGGCGGTGTAGTCGCGCCCCTGATAGCGGTAGGTGACGTCGTAGCCGGTCAGGCGCTGACTCCAGTTGTCGACCGTGCGGCAGCGCTCCTCGTAGATTGGGCGCTGATAGCCGGTCTGCACGTAGCGGCCGTTGCCCAGGTTGTCGCCGACGATGGCGCCGGTGGCGGCACCGATGGCGGTGCTGACATGGCGTCCGGTGCCCTTGCCGACCTGGTTGCCGAGCACGCCGCCGACGATGCCACCGATGATGGCGCCGCCATAGTTGCGGTCGCGGCCGCCGACGGTTTCATAGCCGACCTGTTCCGTCCAGCACTCGCGGCGGGGTTCGTTGACACGTTCGTACACCGCGATGCTGGAGACCACACGGGCCTGGTCCTGGAACACCGGGGCATGACGCGGACCACCCGCCAGCGCGGGCGTCAGTTGCAGCGCCGCGAGCAGCATGGCCGGCAGGGCGATTTTCTTGAGGTTACGCATGATTCGACTCCTTGTTGATCACGTTGAACGTTCAACGGCCGCGACCATCGCGTGTCGGGCGGGGCACGGGCGGGAACTCGCGCGCGCCACGATCGTCAGCGCGTCCATCCTCGAACCGGCGTTCATAACCGGTGCCGAAGCGGCCGTTGTCTGGAAATCCGGGCATGCGCATGCGATCCTGCATCTCCTGACGCAGCCGTGCCCGTTCGTCCGGGTTGGCCCGTTCCCAGCGTTCCTGCCAGGCGCGGCGTTCTTCCGCGCCGACCTGGGCGAGCGTGACGCTTGCACCGGCGAACAGACCGGTGTGGGCGTCCTGCGCCACCACCGGGGTGGTGGTCAGGGCCAGCAGCAGGGGGATCAGGGTTCTGGCTTTCATGGCATTGCTCCTTTCCATGGTGCTCATGCTAGGCGGGGGCGGTAACACGGCGGTTTCCGCATCGGCTAGATTTGTAACAGTATGTTTCGGAGGCGAAGTGGTGAGCGACCGGATACTGGTGGTGGACGACGATGCCGGCATCCGTGACCTGTTGGCGGATTATCTGGGCAAGCAGGGTTACGACGTGAGCACCGCGCGCGACGGCGGCGAGATGGATGAACGCCTGCGCGCCGGCATGCCGGACCTGATCGTCATGGACCTGATGCTGCCGGGTGAGGATGGGCTGAGCCTGACGCGGCGCGTCAAGGCCGCGGCCGACGTGCCGGTGATCATGCTGTCCGCGCGCGGTGAGGACATCGACCGCATCGTCGGCCTGGAAGTGGGCGCGGACGACTACCTGCCCAAGCCGTTCAATCCGCGCGAGCTGCTGGCCCGTATCCGCGCGGTGTTGCGGCGCGGTAGCGCCGGTGCGCGGTCGAACGAGGCGGAGCTGGTACGGTTCGGCCCGTTCACGCTGGATCTGGCAGCCCAGGCGTTGAGCCGGGACGGTGTCGACATCGCGCTGACCCAGGCCGAGTTCAGCCTGCTCAAGCTGTTCGTCGAACACCCCAACCGCGCCTTGTCGCGCGATCAGATCATGGACTGGCTGAAGGGCTACGAACGCGATCCGTTCGACCGTTCCATCGACGTGCGCGTCACCCGCCTGCGCCGCAAGTTGGAGGACGATCCGGCCAATCCGGTGTACATCCGCACCGTGTGGGGCCAGGGCTATCTGTTTTCGCCGCGCGGCAGGGCGGCTTGATTCCGCTGCCGCAGACCCTGTTCGGGCGCGCCGCCGCGGCGCTGCTGGTGGCGTTCCTGATCTTCGAGGCCATCGCCTTCCTGGTGGTGTGGCGCCTGGTCATCGAGCCGCTGGCGCAGCGTTCGGCGGACGATCTCGCCGCCCGCATCGTGCTGGTGGCGCAGACCTGGGTGGAACTGCCACCCGAGACGCGGGCCGACTACGAAATCGAGCTGTCGTTCCGCCATGGCCTGGAATTGGGCGAGGTGCGCGGCGAGCGTCTGCATACCCTCGCCGATTCCGGCTTCTTTGGCCGGTTGATCGAACAGGCGTTGAGCCGGCGCGCGGCACAACCGATACGGCTGATGCGCGCCGGCGACGCGCGTTACGACTGGCTGGAGCTGCGTGCGGCCGACAAGCTGCTGCGCATCGGCTTCGAGCGCCAGCGCTATGCCCTGCGCGCGCCGCTGGCCGTGGCCGGCGTGTTCCTGTTGGGTGCGGCGTTGACCGTGCTGACCGCGCTGGTGCTGGCGCGCCAGATCAGCCGCCGGCTCACCAGTCTGGCAGCCAAGGCGGCCGAGGTGGGGCGCGGGCGCACACCCGCGCGCCTGCCGGAAACCGGTGCGCGCGAACTGCGCGAGCTGACCGCGGCATTCAACCGCATGGCCGAGGAAGTGCGTGCACTGCTGGAGAACCGCACCGTCTTGCTGGCCGGCATCTCGCACGATCTGCGTACCCCCATCACCCGCCTGCGCCTGGCGCTGTCGTTGCTGGACGACGCCGATCCCGCGCGCGTGGCGGCGATGGAGCGTGACCTGGACGAAATGAACCGGCTGATCGGCGACATGCTGGCGTTTTCGCGTGCGCTGCACGAGGACGGCGCCACACCCGGCGATCCCAATGTCGTGTTGGCCGATCTGTGCGCCCAGGCTGCACGTCTGGGCCCGGTACGCTGGCAGCCCGGACCCCCGTGCACGGTGGCGCTGGGCGAAGCGGCGTTGCGCCGTGTGGTCGGCAATCTGCTGGACAACGCGCGTCGCTACGGCGGCGGCGAGGTGGAGGTGCGCCTGTCGTGCGACGACGACCGGGTACACGTGGAGGTGCTGGACCGCGGCCCCGGCATTCCCGCCCATCGGCGCGAGGAGGTGTTCCGCCCGTTCACCCGGTTGGAGACGTCACGCAATCGCGAACAGGGCGGCAGCGGTCTGGGACTGGCCATCGCTCGCCAACTGGCGGACGCGCATGGTTGGCGCATCGAACTCGCCGACCGCGATGGCGGCGGCCTAATCGCGCGCGTGAGCCTGCCGCTTATTTCACGTGGTAGCGGAACACCATGACCTCCAGCTTGAGGAAGGTCATGCTGGTGATGGACAGACGGCGGGTGTGCGTGCGGATCACCTGACGCGCATCGTCCGCGGCGCGGCGGATGCGGATGGTGAGGCTGGGGGTCAGGTTGAGCGTCATGGTTTCCTCCACTTTGAGTGTAGTAAAGCAATGTCCATGCCACGGTGGTGCAGAACCCGGTGATTTCAGCGGATGTCCCTGAGCAGCTGCTGGATGTACGGGGTCACGGCCGGCGCGGCGCTCGGAGCGGTTCGCATGAGCGGGGGCGGCGTGCGGCGATGAACGGTTTACCCGGCGCGACGGTCGCGCTCGGCTTCGTTTGGTCGTCACCAGCCGGCCGGCGGCGTCGATCGGCGCGACAGTTCGACGAAATTCCGACGGACCCGCGCAGACCGCTCTCGGCGACACGCCGGGCCGTCCGCAGTGGTCCAACCGGAATCGCAGCCGGTTTCGCGCTGGCGCCGCGCCGCCGGTAGAATCCGGGGTTTTCCGGCTTCCCAGCGTGTGCCATGCCCGCATTCCAGGACATCATCCTCACGCTCCAGCGATACTGGGGCGAACGAGGTTGCGCCTTGCTGCAACCCTATGATCTCGAAGTCGGCGCCGGTACCAGTCATACGGCCACCTTCCTGCGCTCGCTCGGGCCGGAGCCGTGGAAGGCGGCCTATGTGCAGCCCTCGCGCCGCCCCAAGGATGGCCGCTACGGCGACAACCCCAACCGGTTGCAGCACTATTACCAGTTCCAGGTGGTGCTGAAGCCGGCGCCGGCCGACATCCTCGAACTTTATCTCGACTCGCTGCGTGCGCTCGGTTTCGATCTGCGCAGCAACGACGTGCGCTTCGTCGAGGACGACTGGGAGAACCCGACGCTGGGCGCGTGGGGCCTGGGCTGGGAGGTCTGGCTCAACGGCATGGAGGTGACCCAGTTCACCTATTTCCAGCAGGTCGGCGGCATCGACTGCAAGCCGATCACCGGCGAAATCACCTACGGCCTGGAGCGGCTGGCCATGTACCTGCAAGGGGTGGACAACGTGTTCGATCTGGAATACGCGCCGGGCATCCGTTACGGCGATGTGTTCCATCAGAACGAGGTGGAACAGTCCGCCTACAACTTCGAGCACAGCGACGTGGAATTCCTGTTCACCGCGTTCAATGCCCACGAAAAGCAGGCACAGCACCTGATGGACACCCGCCTGGCGCTACCAGCCTACGAACAAGTGCTGAAAGCCGCGCACACCTTCAACCTGCTGGACGCGCGCGGCGCCATATCGGTCACCGAGCGTGCCGCCTACATCGGCCGCATCCGCAATCTGGCACGCAACGTGGCACGCAGTTATCTGGACTCGCGCGCGCGCCTGGGTTTCCCCATGGCGCCCAAGCCCTGGGCGGATGAGGTTCTGGCGCAGATCGCACAGAAGGCGGCATGAGCATGGGCGCGAACGATCTGCTGGTTGAACTGTTGGTGGAAGAACTGCCGCCGAAGGCATTGAAGGCGCTGGGCGATGCCTTCGCCGCGGGCGTGTGTGATGGCCTGAAGAAGCGTGGCCTGTGCTCCGCGGAGACCGAGCCTACGCGTGTCTTTGCCAGCCCGCGTCGCCTGGGCGTGACCGTGCCGAAGGTGCTTGCGGTGGCCGCGGACAGGACCGAATCGGTCAAGCTGATGCCGGTCGGCGTCGGCCTCGATGCGCAGGGCCAAGCGACGCCGGCCTTGCTCAAGCGTCTGGCGGCCCTGGGTCTGGGCGCCGAAGCGGTCGCCCAGCTGCGGCGCGTGAACGACGGCAAGGCGGAAGCGCTTTTCCACGATCGCGTGGTGCCCGGGGTCACGCTGGTCGAGGGGTTGCGCCTGGCCCTGGAGGAAGCGCTGGCGCGGCTGCCGATTCCCAAGGTCATGACCTACCAACTGGCCGATGGCTGGACCACCGTGAACTTCGTGCGCCCGGCCCATGGTCTGCTGGCGCTGCACGGCGCGGACATCGTGCCGGTGACCGTGCTGGGCCTGGTCGCCGGGCGCGAGACGAGCGGGCACCGCTTCGAGGCGCTGCGTCATCCGCTGTCGATCGCACATGCGAACGGTTACGAAGCCCAGATGGAAGCCGAGGGCGCGGTCATCCCCAGCTTCGCCCGACGGCGCGCGGAGATCGTCCGGCAGCTGCGGGCGAAGGCCGACGAGGTCGGCGGCGTGCGGCCGGTCGAGGACGAGGCTCTGCTCGACGAGGTCACCGCGCTGGTGGAGCGGCCCAACGTGCTGTTGTGCCAGTTCGAGGCGGAGTTCCTGAGCGTGCCGCAGGAATGCCTGATCCTGACCATGAAGGCCAACCAGAAGTATTTCCCGCTGCTGGACGCCGCCGGCCGTCTGACCCATCGTTTCCTGGTGGTCGCCAACATCCACCCGGAACACGCCGGCGAGGTGATCGGTGGTAACGAGCGGGTGGTGCGTCCGCGGCTGGCCGATGCCAAGTTCTTCTACGACCAGGACCGCAAGCGGCCGCTGGCGTCGCGTGTTGCCGCACTGGACCAGGTGGTGTATCACAACCGGCTGGGCAGCCTGGGCGCGCGTGTGCGCCGGCTGATCAAGCTGGCAGGAGCCATCGCCGCCGCCCTGGGCGCAGACCAGTCGCTGGCCATGCGCGCCGCGGAATTGGCCAAGGCCGACCTGGTGACCGACATGGTCGGCGAATTCCCGGAGCTGCAGGGCGTCATGGGGCGTTACTACGCGCTGCACGATGGCGAGGACGTGCGGGTCGCAGACGCCATCCGCGATCACTATCTGCCGCGCTTCGCCGGCGACGCGCTGGCCGAGGGCAACATCGCGCTGGCGGTGGCGCTGGCGGACCGCCTGGATACCCTGGTCGGCATCTTCGGCATCGGCCTGGTGCCCAGCGGTGACAAGGATCCGTTCGCGTTGCGCCGCGCCGCGCTGGGGGTGCTGCGCATGCTGATGGAGAAGACCCTGCCGCTGGACCTGCCGGATCTGCTGGAACTGGCGCGCGCGCAGTTCGCCGCCGAGCAGCTCGCCAGCAGCGTGGCGCTGGACGTGTTCCCGTTCATGCTGGACCGTCTGCGCGTGTATCTGAAAGATCAGGGTTGGCCCGGCGATCAGGTGGAGGCGGTGTTGAGTCAGCGGCCGCGCCGCATCGATCACGTGCCCGCGCGGCTCGCGGCGGTGGCCGAGTTCAGCCGCCTGCCCGAGGCGGCGGCGCTGGCCGCGGCCAACAAACGCATCCAGAATCTGCTGCGCAAGGCCGACGCGCACGCCGACCGGGTCGACGCCACACTGTTCCAGGAAGACGCGGAACGCGCCCTGTTCGACGCGCTGCAGCTTGCCCGTCCCGGTATCGACAGCGCGCTCGCCGGTCTGGACTACGTCGACGCATTGCTGCGTCTGGCGGCGTTGAAGTCGCCGGTGGACCGCTTCTTCGATGAGGTCATGGTGATGACCGAGGCGCCGCTGGTGCGCGCGAATCGACTGGCGCTGCTGGCGTCTTTGGGGCAACTGATGAACAGTGTCGCCGACATCGCCCAACTCGGCGCGCAATGACCGCTGAGGCGCGTCGTCAGGTGTCGGCCGACACCGACTACCGCATCTCGCGGATCAGCGCAGAGTTCCGCGACGCGGCGGTCGAACTGGCCTTTCGCGAAGCGGCGCACCCGCGCCGGGTGCGCGACACGCGGTGGAGCGTCGGCATCGCCGCGCTGTTCTACCTGCTGTTCACCGTGGTCGATTACTTCAACCTCGGCGGCGGCGAGTCCTACCAGGTGTTGTTTCTCACCCGTCTCACCGTCGCAAGCTTCGGCCTGCTGGTGGCGATCACCGCACGCCGCTTCTGGCGTGCCATGATGGACGGTGTCACGCCGTCTCTGGTCGCCGGGCTGGCCTTGACCGGCTTCCTGTCCAGCACTTTCTTACGCGATTACGAGCCGGGCTGGCATGCCATGACGTTCTGCGTCATGTTGATGGCCATCTATGTGTTCATTCCCAATCGTTTCCTGGCCTCGTTGTCGCTCGCGCTGGTCGGTACGCTGGTGTTCCTGTGGTTGCTGTCCCAGCATTTCCACTTTTCCACCGGCAATCTGTTCGGTCTCGGGCTGATGCTGCTGGCGGTGAACATCATCGGCGCGCTGACTGCACATCGTCTGTCGCGTCAGGAACGCGAGGGCTATCGTGACGCGCAGGTGTTGCGTCTGGCCAACGAGCGGTTGCAGGGCGAGGTCGAGTGGCGTCAGCGTCTGGAAGGTGAACTGCGCGACCTACTGGATCAGGACGACCTCACCGGCATCGCCAACCGCCGGCGTTTCCTGGCGCAGGCGGAGCGTGAGTTGGAGGCGACGCAACGACGCGGTGAAGTGGTGACGCTGCTGCGCATCGAGATCGACTTCTATCAGCAACTGGTCGACACCTATGGCCAGAGCGAATGCGAGCATCTGGTGCGCGCGCTGGCCGAGTTATGCCGGCAACGCGCCCGCGGCGACGATCTGGTGGCGCGCTTGGGACGCGAGGAATTCGCCGTGTTGCTGGCACGCCGTGACGCGCGCCAGTGCGAATTGTTCGCCGAGGATCTGGTGCACGCCGCGCGCGCGGCGCCGGCCCGTCTGAGCGGTGGCATCATCCACTTCACCGTCAGTGTCGGCCTGGCGCAGGCGCGTGCGGACGAGTCGTTCGCGCTATTGATGCGGCGCAGCGAGGTTGCCCTGCGCATGGCGCGCCAGCGCGGACGTGATTGCTGGGCGTGGGACGGATGACCGCTTTGGGAGTGACGCAATGAAACTCGTGATACTCGATCGTGACGGGGTCATCAATTTCGATTCCGACCAGTTCATCAAGAGTCCGCAGGAATGGCAGCCCATCCCCGGCAGCCTTGAGGCCATCGCCCAGTTGAATCAGGCCGGCTTCCGGGTGGTGGTGGCGTCGAACCAGTCCGGGGTCGGTCGCGGGCTGTTCGACATGGCCACGCTCAACGACATCCACGCCAAGATGCACAAGCTCACCGGTCAGCTCGGCGGACGCATCGATGCGGTGTTCTTTTGCCCGCACGCGGCCGATTCGCGCTGTGCCTGCCGTAAGCCGAACACGGGCCTGTTCCTGGACATCGCCGCGCGCTTTCATTTGGACCTGGCCGGCGTGCCTGCGGTGGGCGACGCGCTGCGCGACGTGCAGGCAGCGCTGCTCGCGGGCGCGCGCCCGATGCTGGTCAAGACCGGCAAGGGTTTGCGCACGTTGCAAGGCGGCGAGTTGCCCGCCAACGTACCGGTGTTCGAAAACCTGCGCGAGGCGGCGCAGGCGATCATCGCCGAGGCCGGCTGATCCATGGCACTGCTGCGCTCCATCCTGTTTCTGCTGGCGCAGATCGTGCTGACCATCCCGTTCAGCGTGTTGATCCTGCCGACCGTCGCGCTGTCGCCGCTGCAGCGATACCGGGTCATCGCGTGGTGGGGCCGGATCGTGATCTGGCTGGCTCGGGTCGTACTGGGCATACGCCATCGGGTCGAGGGCCTGCACCATCTGCCTGCCGGTCCCGCAGTGATCCTGGCCAAGCATCAGTCGGCGTGGGAGACCATCGCCTTTCAGCAGATATTTCCGCCGATTTCGTTCGTATTGAAGAAAAGCCTGCTGCGCATCCCATTCTTCGGTTGGGGACTGGCGTTGTTCAGCCCCATCGCCATCGATCGCGCTGCCGGCCGCGAGGCGTTGCGCCAGATCGAGGCACAGGGCCGGGCGCGCTTGGCCGGCGGTTTCTGGGTGCTGATCTTTCCGGAAGGTACGCGCGTCGCACCTGGGGAGAAGGGCAACTACCAGATCGGTGGCGCCTGGCTCGCGGTCAAGGCCGGCGTGCCGGTCGTGCCGGTTGCTCATGACGCCGGCCTGTACTGGCCGCGCAACGCCTTCATCAAGCATCCCGGCGAGATTCATGTGCGCATCGGGCCCGCCATCGACACCACCGGGCGCAAACCCGCCGAAGTGCTGGCGCTGACCGAGGCATGGATCGAGACGGCGATGCAGGAATTGCCGACGCATCGCTAGCGTGGATTCCGCTGCGGGCTGCGACACGCGCGGTTCCGCGCTACCATGATAAACAGACGTCGTTGTCGTCAATCATGCCCGCTCCCGCATCTCCCGGCCCCTGGCCGGCTCGCCTCGATCTGCTGCAAAGCGCCACCGGGCTGTTCCTGGCCCTGTTCATGTGGCTGCACATGCTGTTCGTCGCCTCCATCCTGCTCGGTCCCGACGCGATGTGGCGGGTGGCGCGGTTCTTCGAGGGTTATTACTTGTTCGGTCGGTCGTTGCCGTGGCTGGTGTCGCTGTTCGTGGCCGCCGTCTTCCTGCTGTTCGTCATCCATGCCGGGCTGACGCTGCGCAAGTTCCCCGCCCTATGGCGCCAGCATGCCGCGTACTGGCGGCACCTGCGCGGCATGCGGCACGGCGACACCACGCTGTGGTTGGTGCAGGTGGTCACCGGCTTCGGCATGTTGTTCCTGGCGCCGGTGCATCTGTATGTCATGATGACCCACCCCGAGTTGATCGGTCCCTACGAGTCGGCCGACCGGGTGTGGAGCGGCCGCATGTGGCCGCTGTATCTTCTGCTGCTGTTGCTGGTGGAGATCCATGCCGGCGTCGGTCTCTACCGCCTGGCGGTCAAGTGGCTGGCGGTCGGTGACACGGCGCGACGGCGGCTGACGCGGCTGAAGTGGGGTTTCACCGTGTTCTTCATCGCGCTCGGCCTGCTCACGCTGGCCGCTTATGTCAGACTGGGGGTCGAGCACGCCGCGCATGCCGGCGAAGCTTACGTGCCCACCTGGCAGCGGAGCGTGCCGTGAAACTGATCCACGCCGACGTGCTGGTGATCGGCGGCGGCCTGGCCGGCCTGCGCACCGCCATCGGCGTGCGCCGGCGTGGCCTGGACCCGCTGATCCTGTCGCTGGTGCCGGCCAAGCGCTCGCATTCCGTCGCCGCGCAGGGGGGCATGCAGGCCAGCCTGGGCAATTGTGCGATGGGCCGGGGCGACAACGAGGATGTGCATTTCGAGGACACCGTGCGCGGCTCTGACTGGGGCTGCGACCAGGTGGTCGCGCGTATGTTCGCGCACATGGCGCCCAAGGCGGCGCGCGAACTGGCGGCCTGGGGCGTGCCCTGGAACCGGGTGCGCGCCGGCGTCCACACGGCGGTGATCAACGGCGAGCGCGTCGTCATCGACGAACGCGATGTCGCGCATGGCCTGATCGGCACGCGCGATTTCGGCGGCACGCGCAAATGGCGTACTTGCTACACCTCGGATGGCACCGGCCATGCCATGCTCTATGCGCTGGGCGACCGCGCCATCGCCGAAGCCATCCCGGTGCGCGAACGGGTCGAGGCGCTGGCACTGATCCACGACGGCGAGCGCTGTCACGGTGCAGTCGCGCGTGACCTGGTCAGCGGCGAACTGGCCGCCTACCTGGCGCGCGCCACGGTGCTCGCCACCGGCGGCTATGGCCGTATCTACGGTGTTTCCACCAATGCGCTGATCAACGAGGGCATGGGCGCTGCGCTGGCGCTGGAGACCGGTGTCGCCCGGCTGGGCAACATGGAGGCGGTGCAGTTCCATCCCACCGCCATCGTGCCGGCCGGCATTTTGGTCACCGAAGGCTGCCGCGGCGATGGCGGCGTGTTGCGTGACGTCGACGGCCATCGCTTCATGCCTGACTACGAGCCGGAGAAGAAGGAGCTCGCTTCGCGCGACGTGGTGTCGCGGCGCATGGCACAACACATGCGCCCGGTGGAACAGGGCGGACGGGGCAAGGGTGTGCCGTCTCCTTACGGCGAGCATCTGTGGCTGGACATCACCGGACTCGGCGCCGCGCACATCGCGCGCAACCTGCGCGAGGTGCACGACATCTGCCATTACTTCCTGGGCATCGATCCGGCACGCGATTACATCCCGGTGCGCCCCACCCAGCACTATTCCATGGGTGGCGTGCGCACCGACCATCGCGGTGAGTCGCCTTGGCTGTCCGGCCTGTTCGCCTGTGGCGAGGCGGCCTGCTGGGATCTGCATGGCTTCAATCGCCTGGGTGGCAATTCGGTGGCGGAGACCGTGGTGGCCGGCATGCTGCTGGGCGAGTACGTCGCCGATTTCTGCCAATCGGGGCAGGGCGAGCACAGCCTGTCCAGCGCGCTGGCGCGCGATTTCCTGGCGCGCGAACAGGCGCATCTGCGCCGGCTGGCCGGGCGCTCCGGCACGGAGAACGCGGTCGAACTGCGCCGCCGCATGGAACGCATCATGACCGAGCGTGTCGGGCTGTTCCGCAATGGCGACGATCTAAACGCGGCGGTCGATGAACTCGGCGAACTGCTGGCGCGCAGTGCCGACGTCGGCGTGCGCGCCGCCCGGCTCGATGCCAATCCCGAACTGGTGCTGGCCTACCGTCTGCCGCGCATGCTCAAGCTGGCCTTGACCGTGGCGATGGGCGCGCTGGCGCGCACCGAGAGCCGTGGCGCGCATTTCCGTGAGGATCATCCGGCGCGCAACGACCGCGACTGGCTGGTGCGCACGCTGGCGCATTGGGAGCCGGGCGCGTCGCGACCGACGCTGGACTACGAGCCGCTCGAGGTGATGCGCATGGAACTCCCGCCCGGCTTCCGCGGCTACGGCGCACGCGACCTGGTCGAACACCCGGACAGCGCGTTTCGTCAGGCCGAAGTGGACGAGTTGCACGCCGCCAAGCCGGACCGTCATGCCGCGCAGGCCCATTTGATGCCGTTCAAGCACCTGCTGCCGCGGCGCTACCGCGGCCGCAATGCGCGTCTCGATGCATCATGACCCGTACGCTCGACTTCGACATCCTGCGCCACAATCCGCGCGACGCCGCCAGCGTGCCGCGATTGCAACGCTACCAGCTGACGGAGACGCCGGGCATGACGCTGTTCATCGCACTCACCCGCATCCGCGAGGAACTCGACCCCGGTGTCAGTTTCGATTTCGTCTGCCGTGCCGGCGTGTGTGGCTCCTGCGCCATGCTGATCAACGGTCGGCCGGGCTTGGCCTGCCGCACGTTGACGGCGGCGTTGCCGGCGCATATCCGTCTGCTGCCGCTGCCCGGCTTCGCGCTGATCGCGGATCTGTCGGTGGATACCGGCCGCTGGATGCGCGGTTTGAGCGAGCGCCTGCACGCCTGGCTGCATCTGGCGGCGGAACCCGACCTCGACGCGTTGGAGTCGCCCATGGACCCCGATCGGGCCGAGGCGGTGTACGAGCTCGACCGCTGCATCGAATGCGGCTGTTGCGTTGCCGCCTGCGGCACGGCGCGGATGCGCCCGGACTTCGTCGGCGCGGTGGGCATGATCAAGCTCGCCCGCTTTCGCCTCGATCCGCGCGACGCGCGCGGCGATGCCGCATTCTTCGACCTGCTCGGCGACGACGATGGCGTGTTCGGTTGCATGAGCCTGCTCGGCTGCCAGGACGTGTGCCCGAAATCGCTGTCCTTGCAGGCGCAGATCGCGAATCTGCGTCGAGTCATGGCGCGCCAAGGGGTGGCCATCGCGCGCGCGCATCCGGGCGGTGCGGTTTGAGTTCGCCGCGGCGAGTCATGCGGGCGGAGGAGAGGCGCACCTTGGCGTTGCCGCAGTGCGAGCTGAACTACCATCTGAAACGCAGCTCCGCGCGCCGCACCTTGGCGCTGCGCGTCGATGGCCGGGGCGAGGTGGCGGTCAACGCACCGCTGCGCCTGCCGCTGGCGCACATCGAACAGTTCATCCGCGCGCACGCGGATTGGTTGCACGGGCGTTTGCAGCGCGCCCGCGCCACAACGTTCGTCTGGCAGGATGGCGCGGCGTTGCCGTGGCTGGGTGGCAGCCTGACCCTGCGTGTTGGTCCGCCGTGCGCCGGCGGCGCGATCCGGCGGGAAGGCGGGGTGCTGTGCTGCGCCGTTGCCGAGGCAGAACTGGCGGCGCGGGTGCTGGACTGGTACCGCACCCAGGCACGTGTCCAGCTCGCGCCGCGTCTGGCCGTCTGGGCCGCAGTCGCCGGCGTGCCGACGCCGCCCCTGCGCCTGTCCAATGCGCGCACACGCTGGGGCAGCCTGTCCGCCGCCGGCGTGGTGGCGCTGAACTGGCGGCTGGTCATGCTGCCGCAACGGGCGATCGACTACGTCATCTGCCACGAGCTCGCGCATCTGCGCCGGCGCGATCATTCGCCCGCCTTCTGGCGCGAAGTCGAGCGTCTGTATCCCGATTGGCGCGAGGCACGTCAGGTGCTGCGCAGCGGCCAGCACCACTGTTTTCACGTGGCCTGAGCGCAGCCGCGCGACCCGAGGCAAAATCCGCTTCTCTTCCCGCCTTAGGACACCAAGCCATGCGTCTGCTGCACACCATGTTGCGCGTCGGCGATCTCGACCGCTCGATCGACTTCTATACCCGCGTGCTGGGCATGCGCCTGCTGCGCCGCAAGGACTATCCGCAGGGCAAGTTCACGCTGGCCTTCGTCGGCTATGGCGAAGAGGACACGCATACCGTGCTGGAGCTGACCTACAACTGGGGCGTGGTCAGCTACGACATCGGCACGGCGTTCGGCCACATCGCCATCGAAGTCGACGACGCTTACCAAGCCTGCGACGCGGTGGCCGCCATGGGCGGCAAGGTCACCCGGCCGGCCGGACCGATGCAGCACGGAAGTACGGTGATTGCATTCGTCGAGGATCCGGACGGCTACAAGATCGAGTTCATCCAGAAGGGCACGCGCGCCACGTGATTCCCTGGCTGCGCGGCGATGCGCCGTTTCCGCCGGTCGATGCCGCGCTGGACGGCTATGGTGGTCTGCTCGCGGCCGGCGGCGACCTGTCGGTGCCGCGCCTGTTGGCCGCTTATCGGCGCGGAATCTTCCCTTGGTTCAACCCGGACGAGCCCATTCTGTGGTGGTCGCCGGACCCGCGCATGGTGTTGTTTCCGGCCGAGTTCAAGGTATCGCGCTCGCTCAGAAAGCGCCTGGCGCGCGCCGATTACCAGGTGCGCGTGGATACCGCCTTCGAGCAGGTCATGCGCGCCTGCGCCGCGCCGCGCGCCGGTGCCAGCGGCACTTGGATCGACGCGCGCATCATCGACGCCTATTGCGCGTTGCATGCCGCCGGCTACGCGCATTCGTTCGAGACCTGGATGGCGGATGAACTGGTGGGCGGCCTGTATGGCGTCGCCTTGGGTGGCGCGTTCTATGGCGAATCCATGTTCTCGCGCGTGAGCGATGCGTCCAAGATCGCGCTGGCGCACCTGGTGCGCTTCCTTCGCGCGCGGGATTTCGGCATCATCGACTGTCAGATGAACACCGCACACCTCGCTTCCCTGGGCGCGCGCGAGATCCCGCGCGCCGACTTCGTCGCCATGCTCGACGATCTGGCGGGGCGCCCGCGGACGCCGGGATCCTGGCGCGAGGAGGCGTAGACGTGAGTTCGCTCGACGAACTGCCCATCTACCGGCTGCGCTTCTATCTGACCGCGCCCTACGCGTGCAGCTATCTGCCGGGACGAAGCGCGCGTTCACAGGTGGCCGCGCCGGCCGGGTTGATCGATACCGTGACGTACAGCGAGCTGGTGCGGCTGGGATTCCGGCGCAGCGGCCAGCATGTCTACCGGCCGCGTTGTGATGCCTGCCGGGCCTGCCTGCCGATGCGTGTGCGCGTGCATGATCATGCGCCCAATCGTTCGCAACGGCGATGTCTCAAGCGGAATGCGGACGTGGCCATGCGTTTGCGGCCGTTGCAGTACGACGAGGCGCATTACCGTCTCTATCGCCGTTACCAGGCGGCGCGCCATGCCGGCGGCGGCATGGATCAGGATGATCGCGAGCAGTTTCGCGGCTTTCTGCTGCAAAGCCGGGTCGACAGTGCGCTGGCGGAATTCACCCTGGATGGTGAAGTGGTGATGGTGGCGTTGATCGACCGCCTGCTCGACGGCCTTTCTGCCGTGTATACCTTTTATGAACCGGAACTGGAACGCCGTGGCCTGGGTGTCTATGGCGTACTCAGCGAAATCCGCCTGGCACGCGACATGGGGCTGCCCTATCTGTACGTGGGTTACTGGATCGGAGCCTGTACCAAGATGGCCTACAAACGCGTCTACCGTCCCGTGGAGGTTCTGGTCGACGGCTGCTGGCGCGAACTGGAGGAGCCCGATGGCGCAATTGCCGGATGCCGTTGAACAGGTGCTCAGCATGCACGCGCCGTTCATCCATGCCGTGGTGACCGCGTTGGTCGATCGTTCACGTCTGCCGGAGTTGCAGGAAACCCTGACCGCTGCCGAGGCGCAGGGTTGGGCACCGCTGGTGCGTGCGTTGCGCCAGATCGTCGATGGTCGGCGGGATGAGCAAATCAAGCTCGGGCTCGATGCCGAGGATCGCATCATCGTCGACGCCGTGCTGCGCGGTCTGGACAACCCTGCCACACTGCCTGCGCTGGACCGACGGCCCGAGGCCGGCGCCGCGGCACCCGGCCTGGCCGTCCTGATCGACGCGGCGGCGCGCGGCGATGCGCAGGCGCTGGTGGTACTGGCCGACATGGCGGAGCAGATGCTGCGCGCCGGCGGCGACATGGCGCGCCTCGGCGGCATCATGCGTCGCCTGGTCAACGGCGAGCGCGATGCCGATGCGCTTACGCGCGGCATGGGTGCGCTGGGGCGTCAACTGGTGCTCGGCATACTCGACGAGCTGGCGCGACTGGAGCGGCACTGAACGAGGGGACGATCGCTATGGCGCTGGATGATTTCCTGGTTCCGGTACGCAAGGCCGAAATCGAGCTGGGTAAACCCCTGCCGTTCGCGGTGTATGACGCGGACCGCAACCTGCTGCTCAACCGGGGCGTGGTGGTGTCGAGCGAGCATCAGCTCGAAGGTCTCGCGGAACGCGGCCTGTTTCGCGAACGCGAGCGCGCCCACGGCGCGGCGACGGCGATGCGTGACGCCGCCGACCCGGAGCGGGGCGGCACCAAGCCGGGCGAGGAAAGCCTGTCGTTCGAAGCGGTGAAGCTGGTTCCGGGCGACGCGTTGCAGCTGCAACCGTTGCTGGAAGGGCAGGTGGAGCGCTACACCGTGCGTGTGATCGGCATCATGAAGCCCAAGAGCGTGCTGGTCACCGCGCCGGTAGTCGAGGGCAAGCTGATCTTCGTGCGCGACGGCCAGACCTATCTGGTGCGCGCGTTCTCCGGCCTGAACGTGTGCGCGTTCAAGGCCAAGGTGCTGAAGGCGCAACTGCAACCCTTTCCCTACCTGCACCTGTCCTATCCGGACAGCGTGCAGGCCATGCGCATCCGCAAGAACATGCGCGCACCCGCCAGCATCATCGTCGCCGTGCATGACAGCGAGGAGGCGCGTCAGTCGGGTGCCGGGCGCATCGTCGATCTGAGCGTGGGCGGCGCCAAGCTGCTGTCCCCCAGCCGTCTGGGCGACAGGGAACAGACCCTGTGGCTGTCGTTCAAGGTGAATCTGGGCGACATGGAAGAGTACGTGAAGACGCCTGCGGTGATCCGTTCGGTCGGCGTCGAGGAGGACGAACAGGGCAAGCCGATGAACGCATACGGCGTGCAGTTTGGCGCCTTGGGTCAGTCGCAACGCCTGATCATCATGAACCTGGTGTATCAACATCTGTTGAAGGACAACGCCTGATGCGGCAATACCTGGAGCTGTTGCGCCACGTGCTGGAGCACGGCGCGCGCAAGGAGGATCGCACCGGCACCGGCACACTGTCGGTGTTCGGCTACCAGATGCGCTTCGATCTGGCTGAAGGTTTTCCGTTGCTGACCACCAAGAAGGTGCACCTCAAGTCCATCATTCACGAGCTGCTGTGGTTTCTGCGCGGCGACACCAACATCGCCTACCTGAAGGACAACGGCGTCAGCATCTGGGACGAATGGGCCGATGCCCAGGGCGAGCTCGGTCCCATCTACGGCTACCAGTGGCGGTCCTGGCCGACACCGGACGGTGGCCAGGTCGATCAGATCGCGCAGGTGCTGGACACGCTGCGGCGCGATCCCGATTCGCGGCGCATGATCGTGTCGGCATGGAACGTCGCAGACCTGCCGCGCATGAAGCTGCCGCCGTGTCATGCGCTGTTCCAGTTCTATGTCGCACCGCCGCAGCAACCGGGCCAACCTGGCCGGCTGTCGTGCCAGCTGTATCAGCGCAGCGCCGACATCTTCCTCGGCGTGCCGTTCAACATCGCCAGCTATGCGCTGCTCACGCTGATGATCGCGCAGGTGAGCGGGTTGAGGCCCGGCGAATTCGTGCATACCCTGGGCGATGCGCACATCTATCTGAATCATCTCGACCAGGTGAATCTGCAACTGACACGCGAGCCGCGGCCATTGCCGACGATGCGCCTCAATCCGGCGGTCGATGACCTGTTCGCGTTCCGTTACGAGGACTTCACGCTGGAAGGCTACGACCCGCACCCGGCCATCAAGGCACCGGTGGCGGTTTGACCCGCCGCAGGGCGCGGTTGGCCGGCTGCCGGCCATTCATTGCTGTGCCGCGCGCTCCTGCTCGCGCAGTTGCTGTTCGCGCAGCGCCTGGACTTCCTCCAGTTCGCGCTGATAGTGGTCCACGGTCTCGCGCGCCTGGCGCGCCTCCTCCTGCCTGGCCTTGCCGGCCACCGCCGCGGTGCCGGCGGTCTCCGCGCCGCAGGCGGTGAGCGCGAGGCAGAGCGATACGATGATGTGAGTACGTATGGCCATTTCCTCCGGGTCACATCGAGAGATCTGCTGCGCGCCGTGCACCTTCCCCTCCAGCCGCGCGCCACGGTTTTTGGAGGTGCCCTCTAGTCCTCGATCGGGCGGTAGCAGAACACGTGTCGGCCACGGCTGAAGTTCACCATCAGCGTGCCGCCGCGATTCTGCGCGTAATCCTGCCAGCCCGGCACGGGGCAGCCGACGTGGCATTCCGATACGCCGCCGGGTGATTCGAGTCCCCGCAGCGCATCCCAGAACGACAGCAGCATGGCGCCGCCCCGGGGGTGCAACAGGTGGTCCGCGACCACGTCCGCCAGTCGATGGGCGCGATCGAAATCCAGGCCGAGTTCGTCGGCATCGATGTGCAGGGTCTGCATGGGAAGTAGCGTGTGGACGTTAGAATCGGGGACTTTCGTGTTACGGCCGATGGACTCAGATGCTCGACATTCAGCTCTTGCGCAAGGATATCACTGCGGTCGCCGACCGCCTCGCCCGTCGTGGCATCACCCTGGATATCACCCGCTTCGAGGCGATGGAGGCGGAACGCAAGGCGATCCAGGTGCGCACCCAGGACTTGCAGGCGCAGCGTAACCAGTTATCCAAACAGATCGGCATCGCCCGCGGCCGGGGCGAGGATGCCGCGGCATTGCTGGCGCAGGCCGCCGGTCTGGGCGACGAGCTGAAGGCGGCGGAGGCGCGGCTGACGGTCATCCAGGAGGACTTTTCCGCCTACCTGCTGACCTTGCCCAATCTGCCGCACGACAGCGTGCCGGCAGGCAAGGATGAGCAGGACAACCTGGAGGTGCGCCGCATCGGCACGCCACGGGCGTTCGCCTATCCGCCGCTGGACCATGTCGATCTGGGCGAACATCTCGACCTGCTCGACTTTCCCACCGCGGTGAAGATCGCCACCAGCCGCTTCGCGCTGATGCGCGGCGCGTTGGCGCGCATGCACCGCGCGCTGGCGCAACTGATGCTGGATACGCACACCCAGGAGCACGGCTACGAGGAGGTGTACGTGCCCTATCTGGTGAACGCCGATTCCATGCGCGGCACCGGCCAGTTGCCCAAGTTCGAGGCGGATCTGTTCAAGCTGACCAATGACATGTACCTGATCCCCACCGCCGAGGTGCCGGTCACCAACATCGTGCGCGACGAGATCATTCCGGGCGAGAACCTGCCCATCCGCCTGGTGGCGCATACCCCCTGCTTTCGCTCCGAGGCGGGTTCCTACGGCAAGGACACGCGCGGCATGATCCGTCAGCACCAGTTCGACAAGGTGGAGATGGTGCAATTCGTACGCCCGGCGGATTCCTACGACGCTCTTGAGGAGCTCACCGGCCACGCCGAGGCGATTCTGAAGAAGCTGGAATTGCCTTACCGCGTGGTCAGCCTGTGCGCCGGTGACCTCGGATTTTCCGCCGCCAAGACCTACGATCTGGAGGTGTGGCTGCCGGGGCAACAGACCTACCGCGAGATTTCCTCCTGCTCCAATTTCGAGGCGTTCCAGGCGCGGCGCATGCAGGCGCGCTACCGCGATGGCAAGGGTAAGCCGGAACTGATCCATACGCTCAACGGCTCCGGCCTGGCAGTGGGCCGCGCGTTGGTGGCGGTGCTGGAGAATTTCCAGAATCCCGACGGCAGTGTCAGCGTGCCCGACGCGTTGCGGCCGTATATGGGCGGCCTGTCGGTGCTGGGCAAGGACTGAGGCGGCCGACCGGCGGGTCCGGCCGGCCGTCGCTCAGGACTCTTCGCGCGCCGCGCGTTTGCGCTCGTGTTCCTTCAGGAAGCGTTTGCGGATGCGGATGCTCTTGGGCGTGATTTCCACCAGCTCGTCGTCGGCGATGAACTCGACGGCGGATTCCAGCGTCATCTGGATCGGCGGCGTCAGCCGCACCGCCTCGTCGGTGCCGGAGGCGCGGATGTTGGTGAGCTGTTTGCCCTTGATCGGGTTGACCACCAGGTCGTTGTCGCGGCTGTGGATGCCGATCACCATGCCTTCGTACAACGGGTCGCCGGGGTTCACGAACATGCGGCCGCGATCCTGCAACTTCCATAGGGCATAGGCGACGGCGGCGCCGTCCTCGGCGGAGATCAGCACGCCGTTGCGGCGTTCCGGCATGTCCGGGCGGATCGGGCCCCAGTCGTCGAACACGTGGCTCATGATGCCGGTGCCGCGCGTCAGTGTCAGGAACTCGCCCTGGAAGCCGATCAGGCCGCGCGCCGGGATGCGGTATTCCAGGCGCACCCGGCCCTGGCCGTCCGGCACCATGTCGAGCAGGTCGCCGCGGCGGCGGCCAATCTCCTCCATGATGGTGCCCTGGTGCTCCTCCTCGACGTCGATGGTCAACAGTTCGTAGGGTTCCTGCTTTTCGCCATCCAGTTCGCGCGTGACCACGCGCGGGCGCGAAACCGCCAGCTCGTAGCCCTCGCGCCGCATGTTCTCCAGCAGGATGGTCAGGTGCAGTTCGCCGCGGCCGGAGACCAGGAAGACATCGGCATCGGCAGTGTCCTCAACGCGCAGCGCGACATTGGTCAGCAGTTCCTTGTGCAGGCGGTCGCGCAGGTTGCGGCTGGTGACGAACTTGCCCTCGCGGCCGGCGAACGGCGACGTGTTGACCTGGAAGTTCATGGTCAGCGTCGGTTCATCGACGGCGATCATCGGCAGGGCTTCCGGCTGCTCGGCGTCGGCGATGGTGGCGCCGATGGCGACGTGGTCGATGCCGGTGACGATGACGATGTCGCCAGCCTCGGCCTCATCCACCTGCACGCGGTCGAGGCCACGGAAGCCGAGAATCTGACCGATGCGGGCGCGCTCGCGGAATTCCTCGCCCTGCATCACCATCACCTCCTGGCCGGCCTTCATGCGCCCGCGCTGCACGCGGCCGATGCCCATGCGGCCCAGGTATTTGGAATAGTCCAGCGCAGCGATCTGCATCTGCAGGGGTTGTTCCGGATCGCCGGCGGGTGGAGCGACGTGATGGAGGATGGCCTGGTACAGCGCCTCCATGTCGCCGCGCGGTTGCGCCAGGTCGGTGGTGGCCCAGCCTTGCAGCGCGGAGGCGTAGACCACCGGGAAATCCATCTGCTCGTCGCTGGCGCCGAGCTTGTCGAACAGGTCGAAGGTCTCGTTGATCACCCAGTCAGGACGGCTGCCTGGACGGTCCACCTTGTTGACCACGACGATGGGTTTGAGGCCGTGCTGCAAGGCTTTACGGGTGACGAAACGGGTCTGCGGCATGGGGCCTTCCACCGCGTCGACCAGCAGCAGGCAGCCGTCGACCATGCCCAGCACGCGTTCGACCTCGCCGCCGAAGTCGGCGTGACCCGGCGTGTCGACGATGTTGATGCGGTGGCCCTGATAGTCGATGGCGGTGTTCTTGGCCAGGATGGTGATGCCGCGTTCCTTTTCCAGGTCGTTGGAGTCCATGACTCGTTCGGATACCTGTTGGTGCGCGGCGAACGTGCCGGATTGCTGCAACAGCTTGTCGACCAGCGTGGTCTTGCCGTGGTCGACGTGGGCGATGATGGCGATGTTGCGGAGGGCGCGGGCCATGGGGTGAACCAGTATGCAAAACCCGGCATTCTAGCAGGTCATGATGAAACGACCGTTTGCGCGTCGGACTTGGCCGTCGGCGCGCGCGTGTCGATGCGCAGACGCACGGCGATGAATGCCGCTTCCAGATCCTCCTGCGCCGTCAGGCAGGTCGCCCAGTCTTCGCCGCGCGCGGCTTCCTCGACCTCGGCGGCCAGACCGGCCATGCCTTCGATGCCCAGGTAGGCGGCCGCACCCTTGATCTGGTGGGCGTGGCGCAACGTGCGCGCTGCGTCGCGCTGCTCGACCGCAGCGGCGAGTTCCGCCAGCAGGCTCTCGCTGCTGGCCACGAACAGGTGCAGCATCTCGTCGATCTGCGCATCGTTGCCGCGACAGATGCGGCGCAGTTTGGCCATGTCGATCAGCTCGGGCGCGGCCGGCGGCGCGTCGTCGACCGGCGCGGGTGCAGCCGAGCCG
>CAYTRH010000011.1:0-37594 GCA_964440155.1 uncultured Thiobacillus sp.
GGATCACATTTTCATTGAAGAACTGCGCGCAAGTGGTTGGTATGACAAGGTTTCACAGGCATTCGCCGTGTTCCTGCCGGTCAAGGCGGTGGGCGTCATGGGCGACGGCCGCACCTACGACTACGTAATCGCGCTGCGTGCGGTGCAAACTCAGGATTTCATGACCGCGCACTGGGCCGAACTGCCCTACGCGCTGCTCGCCCGCGTCTCCAACCGCATCATCAACGAGATACGCGGCATCAACCGGGTCACCTACGACATCACCGGCAAGCCGCCGGGAACGATCGAGTGGGAATGATTCGGCGTCTTCCAGGTCTGGACGATCCCGAAGAGCTGCATGAAGGCCGGCAAGCCCCACAACGTGTATCTGTCGCAGCAGGCACTCGACGTCATGGTGGCGCTGCGCACCTGCGCGAGCCGGTCCATGGGGTGAGCCAGTGCCTCAAGGCTCTGGATACACCGGTCGGCGCCATTGCAGACATGGCCCGCGGGAGCGGGCTGGTGCAGATCGCGTTGCAAGGTCTGGGGTCTTGACGCGCCAGGGTGCTCGTCACGTGGGGGCATCACTTGCGACAGCCCCGGCAAAATGCTGGTGCGCTGGGGCAGCGTGCGAGCGTGATTGCAGCAGCGTCGTCTCTCAGCTGATGCCGCTACGGTCCCGCATGCTCGACTGAGGCAGGGCAGCCGCTTCGTGGTGGCCGCAGCCTGACGCGTATCACCAGACCTTGCGGCCGCCGATTTTTAAGGAGATGAGGCCGGCGTATGCGCCCACGGGTGCGGGCAGGGGCGATGCGGTGTCGAGCATCAACCGGGCTGACTCAGCCGGCGTAAGCGTGAACGATCCTGCGCCAACGTGTTCTGGACCGCAACCGCAGTGTTCTACTGCGGCTGGCAAACGTCGGCCAGGCATTCGCCATCATCATCAGCACGGCGGACGGCCGGACTCCTATCGGTTCGTGTGGGCGCCTACCCCACCGCCGCGCGAGTCTTGCGTCAGAGGCGCCGGTCGCGCGCTCGTGGATAAGTCGTTCTGCTCGTTGTGCTACGCGATCGCGCCTCCCTCGCGGTGAGCATGACGGGCTTGGTGGTGCTGCAAGCGCTCTCCGGACCTGCGTGCTGCTTCGTCGAGATGGTCGAGCAGTTCTCGCATCCGCGCGAAGCGTTCCAAGGCTTCGCCGTCGGATCGCTGCCGAAGCACCTCGTGTGCAGCGGGCTCTCGAGTCAGACGTGCTAGCGCGATGCCGTGACGCCCCATCTGCTGAAGCGCGTCCGTAGCTTCCCGGGCCCGTTCCTGCAGAGATGCCAACGCCAGTTGCGCTTCGCCGGAGAGCAACTCGCCGAGAGGCCCGCCCAGGAGGCGGGCAAGAACGATCGCGGCGACGACGTCGACACTCAGGCCGAGGTCCGCCGCGTGTCGGAAAATGTCGTCGAACTCGCTTGCAAGGCCGGATTCCGTCAGTAGATCGAGCGCGCCTGCAACGTCGAGCCGGGAAGCATTCGCATCGATGAGTTCCAGAAGTCGGCGATATGGCTCCGGCAAGTCGAGAGGCAGTGCGCGCCGCGGCGTCTCGATCTCGGATAGGTCGAAGTCCTCCATGGCCGCGAAATCGACGCTACGGGAATACATCGCACACGGGGCCACCACGGCGTCCCTGCTGAGGGACATCACCACGCTGCCCACGCCACCCCAGCCGGCTGCCAACGTCTGCGGGACCTTGCGCAGGGCCGGAAGGTCGTGGGCCTTCTCTTCGTCGCTCTTGGGCGCAACGATCAGCCAGTTGGTCCAAGGGCTCACGAGCCGATAACGCAGCGCCGTTTCCAAGCCCACGCCATCATCCACTTCCTTCAAGCGGGCGGCAGCCGCCACGCGCGCCACCGTCGACAAGCCGTCCGGGGAAGGGGTAGGTGTTGTCGCTGGAAACGCCAACTCCTGTCTGACAGTCTCGCCCTTGTCCGTCTCGACTTCGAGGATCGCGGCGCCGTGCGCCGGCGCGCGATCGAAGCGTGCACAGGCGACCACCGTGTCACCCTCGAAAACCGCGCCGATCCGGGCCGGAGTGATGCTCGCGGCGCCATCGGGCCAGCGAACTGCCACCCGCTTCGCCCGCGGCGAGCGCATGCGTTCGAAGTGACGGACGATGCGGTCCGCCATGCCCTCGCGGGGCGACACCAGCTCGCATTCGCCGCCCGTGCCGACCGCGAGCTCGCGAACGAAAGCCTCCGAGACCGCACTGCCGACACCCACCGTGAAGATCCGGTGGCCGGACTCCTTCGCCTCCTCGACAACAGTCTCCCAATCGGAGACCTCACCGTCTGTCACCAGAAAGACCTCGGCCGATTCCGAGCGGCCGGCCACCGCATAGGCCTCGCTCAGAGCGTTGCCGACCTCGGTGCCGCCCATGTTCGCGTGGAGCGACTTGGCAAACCGCTTGGCCTTGGCGAGGTTGGTCTTGTTGCAAGGAAGCGGCCGATCGGACATCACGTTGGTCGAAGTGCCGAACGCGATCAGCGCAATTCGATCATGCGGTTGCAGCCCATCGAGGATGCCTTCGAGCGCCTGCTTCGCCTGCTCCATCGAGTCTCCCTGCATGGAGCCGGAGCAATCGATGACGATGGCGAGGTTCAGCGGACGCGGCTGCTGCAGTCCTGGGAAGAACGGCTGGAAGCTCGCCACGGCAGCCAGCCCGTCGCCGTCCTGGCCGCAGAGGACGAAGCTGCGTGTCGCCTGCGGGGCCTTCACGTTCAAGACGAAGTCGCGGTCCATGACCGCCTTGGGCTGGCTCAGCGAGAGCACGACGCTCTCCGCCGACTTCACGAGCTCGACGGCGTGCGATGGGCAGACGAATTGGGCATCGCGCAGCGCACCGCGCACCTCGACGCGCAGTGAGAACTGGTTCTCCACCGTGAGTGACGCTTCCGGCGCCTGATAGGGCAGATGCGGCGATTCGCCGAAACGCGGTGCGATCGTGGTTGGCAGGAAGAACCGCAGGCGATCGCCTGCCCATCGATAGAGGATGGCGTAGCGGAAGGTGATCTTCGCCGTCTCCTGCGGGAGCAGATTGCCGACGTTCATCGTGTAGAGGCCTGGCTCGATCGCTTCCAGCATCACGGCCGCATCCCCGGCTTCGACCGCATCCTCGTACTTCTCCTCAGCCGCCTTCTTCTCGACGACGACGCCTTTCAGCAGGCGGCCGCCGATTTCGACCTCAAGTTCGAGAAGCACCGCATCGAGGGGCAGTGGGAACGTGTAGACCGCCTCGATGTTCACGCGCTCGTCGTTGCGGTAGGTCTGCGAGACGGTGACCTCTGCGAGCAGATCCTGCAGGATTGCGGAGACAGAGACGTCGCACAGGGCGACGCGTTCGCCCTCCAGGCCGGTCAGGGCCGATGCCAGCTTGTTCATTCATTTTCCTCGCTTTCGTGAATCTGCGCGTAGGCGTGCGTCACTACGCGGAAGAAGGCCCGCACCTGATCCGGCGTCAGGCCGGCGCGGCTGGGCTCCAGGGTGAGTTCGACGCCGTCGGCGACGACCAGGTGGCTCCAGACCTCGACCGTCCCGGCGCGGCGTGGCGTCGGGGGCAGGGGGCCGGCGACCTGCTGCTTGAGCAACTCGCCGATCCGTTCCAGAGACAGCCCCGCCAGCTGCCACTTCCGCACCAGCAGAAGCTGCTCGACGTGGTGTTGGGTGTAGTACGCGCCCTTGCCGACACCCTGCGGGCGATCGACCAGTCCGGACTGGATGTAGTACCGGACGGTGCGACGCGGCAATTCGGCAAGAGCCGCAATCTCGTCAAGAGTGAACGTCTTGGATTCATTCATGCCAGCCATATTAGACAGTATTACTGTACTTAGCAACTGTCACGAAAATCGGCGTGGCGATTGGAGGCATAGCAAGCCGGTGAGCCGCAGCAATGGAGACATCGGACAACTGCTTAGAGGCGCCGGCAGGTTCGCCGGCGGAAATGCAAACCTCTGCCGCCAAGGCTTCGGCCTCCCCTCTGTTCCCGTCTTAGCGGTCTCGGATCGCGCCGCGAGGGGGTTTTCGGTTTGGTGCCAAGAGCACGCACACGAGCCGAACGATGATGTTCGGCGAACTCGCGGCGGTACTTGGGGCGGCGCCGGAAACAGCATCGCGCGAGGACTACGCCGCGACGATCGTCGAGGGCAACTGCCTCGCCAAGGCGACACCGCGACCCGGAAGCTCGGCAAGCAGCGCCTCGGTGAGCTCTACGGCTTGGACCCGGGAATTCCGCTCTTTCGGGTGCTTCGGCGACTTTGGTCTGTCGACGCACTTGGCCGCCCGCTGCGGGCGCTGCCATGCGCACTCGCACGCGGTCCTTTGCTTGTCGCGACCGTGTCGCCCGTGCCGGCGCTGGCCGCTGGAAGCGACGTGCAGCGCAACGCAATCAGGGCGGCCCTGAAGGACGCTGTCGATGAGCGCCTCAGCGAAGCGACCCTGGACAAGGTCATCCGCTATGTCGCCAGCTCGTGGGAGCAGATTGGGCACCTCTTCGGGCGCACCTTCAAGAAACGTGCGCTGGTGCTGCCGACCGCCGTGAGCCTCGCCTTCGGCTTGTATCTCGGTCACGCCGTCGGCTTTCGCGGCGCCTCTCTTTTCTCTTCGCGACCGGCGTGGACCGTCGAGCTCCACTTGTCGCCGCCATCACCGCGCTGCTGGGCATGACGGCCGAAGACATGGACGCGCTGTTCGTGTAGGCAGCGGGCTTGTAGCCGGAGCGTCGAGCCAAAAAAAGCCGCAAAACAGAGGCAAATATCGCGCAGCTTTACGCAAGGCCCTCAATGCACCGGCCGAGGAAGCTCAGACACTCAAGATGGGGTACGACTAACGGACCTTATGGACGCGGGTTCGATTCCCGTTTCGGGATCTGCGTCAGGCAGTGGCCAACATCGAGGGGCTGTCACGATTCGGTCACGCTGACAAAAAAGAAGCCGGCATGGAAGCCGGCTGTGCTCGATGTATCTGGCTCCCCGACCTGGGCTCGAACCAGGGACCTGCGGATTAACAGTCCGTCGCTCTACCGACTGAGCTATCGGGGAATCAAGAGCCCGCAATCATACTGACGGGGCTTGATCAGGTCAACTTTCTGTTACTTACCGGTTGCCGTCAGCGGATCGGACAGGAGGTTGACACAAGCTTTCACGCCAGCGCTTCGGCGATCCGTGCGACCGCCTTGCGCAGGTTGTCCATGGACGTGGCGAACGAGATGCGGATGCAGCCTTCCGCGCCGAAGGCGGAGCCTGGCACCAGCGCGACGCCGTGTTCCAGCAGGTACTCGGTCAGCGCGAGGTCGTTTGCGGTAGTCAGTTTTCCGGCCACATGCAGTCGCCGGATGGCGTCACTGGCATCGGGGAATGCGTAGAACGCGCCGCCGCTATCCACGCAGCGGACGCCCTCGATGGCGTTGAGGCCGTCGACGACGAAGCGATGGCGCTCGCGGAACGCGGCCAGCATGGGTTGGATGCAGCCCTGGTCGCCGTTGAGCGCAGCTTCGGCGGCGACCTGTGAGATGGAAGTGGGGTTGGAGGTGCTCTGCGACTGGATGTTCTCCATCGCCGCGATGATGGCCGCGGGCCCGGCGGCGTAGCCGATGCGCCAGCCGGTCATGGCATAGGCCTTCGACACGCCGTTCAACACCAGCGTGCGCTCGCGCAGGTCGGGGCAGGCGTTGAGGATGTTGGCGAACGGCAGGTCGGCGAGCAGGATGTGCTCGTACATGTCGTCGGTGGCGATCAGCACGTGCGGATGGCGACGCAGCACTTCGCCCAGGGCGGCCAGCTCCGCCAGGCTGTAAACCGCGCCGGTGGGGTTGGACGGACTGTTGATCACCAGCAGCCGGGTGCGCGGCGTGATCGCCGCTTCCAGCTGCGCCGGCAGCATCTTGAAGCCCTGCTCGATGCCGGTGGGCACGATCACCGGCGTGGCATCGGCGAGGATGACCATGTCCGGATAGGACACCCAGTAGGGTGCGGGGATGATGACCTCGTCGCCGGGATTGAGCAGTGCTTGCGCCAGGTTGTAGAAGCTCTGTTTGCCGCCGCAGGAGACCAGGATCTCCTCGGGCGCGTAGTCGAGGCCGTTGTCGCGCTTGAATTTGCCGATCACGGCGCGCTTCAGTCCGGGCGTGCCACCGACTGCGGTGTACTTGGTGAAGCCGGCCTCGATCGCGGCGATGGCGGCATCCTTGATGTGTTGCGGGGTATCGAAATCCGGCTCACCGACGCCCAGACCGATGATGTCGCGGCCCTCCGCTTTGAGTTTGGCGGCGCGTGCGGACACGGCCAGGGTAGGGGAGGGTTTGATGTTCTGCACGCGGCGGGAGAGTTGCACGATTCGGCTTTCCGGTTGACAGCGGCGCGGGGGCGCGCCGCCAAAGTAGTGTTAGGATGGCAGGCTTTTCGCGCGCGGATTTTAACGTGGCGGTCACATTTCCCAATAGCCCCTTTGCGCTGCATCAACCGTTCCCGCCGGCGGGTGACCAGCCCGAGGCGATCGCGCAACTGGTGGACGGCGTGGAACGCGGCCTGCGGTTCCAGACGCTGCTGGGCGTCACCGGGTCGGGCAAGACCTATACCATGGCCAACGTCATCGCCCGCCTGGGCCGGCCGGCCTTCGTCATGGCGCCCAACAAGACCCTGGCGGCGCAGTTGTACGCGGAGTTCCGCGAATTCTTTCCGGACAACGCGGTCGAGTACTTCGTCTCCTACTACGACTACTACCAGCCGGAAGCCTATGTGCCGGCGCGCGACCTGTTCATCGAGAAGGATTCCAGCGTCAACGAGCACATCGAGCAGATGCGTCTGTCCGCCACCAAGGCGCTGCTGGAGCGCGAGGATTGCGTGATCGTCGCCACCGTGTCGGCCATCTACGGTATCGGCGATCCGGTGGATTACCACGGCATGATCCTGCACCTGCGCCAGGGCGAACGCATCGGCCAACGCGACATCATCCGCCGGCTGACCGAGATGCAGTATCAACGCAACGAGCTGGAGTTCAAGCGGGGCGTGTTCCGCGTGCGCGGCGACGTGATCGACATCTTTCCGGCGGAACACGCGGAAACCGCGGTGCGCGTGTCGCTGTTCGACGACGAGGTGGAAAGCATCAGCGTGTTCGATCCGCTCACCGGCCAGGTGCATCACCGCGCGCCGCGTTTCACCGTGTATCCGTCCAGCCACTACGTGACGCCGCGTGAAACCGTGCTCAGCGCGGTGGAGAACATCAAGCTGGAACTGGCCGAACGGCTGGATTACTTCCATGCCCACAACAAGCTGGTGGAGGCGCAGCGCATCGAACAGCGCACGCGTTTCGATGTGGAGATGCTGTCCGAACTGGGTTTCTGCAAAGGCATCGAGAACTACTCCCGCCATCTGTCCGGACGCCGGCCGGGCGAGCCGCCGCCGACCCTGATCGACTACCTGCCGCCCAACGCACTGATGTTCATCGATGAATCGCATGTCACCGTGCCGCAGATCGGCGGCATGTTCAAGGGTGACCGGGCGCGCAAGGAGAATCTGGTGGAGTACGGCTTTCGCCTGCCGTCCGCGCTGGACAACCGGCCGCTGCGCTTCGACGAGTTCGAGCGCGTGATGCGCCAGACCGTGTTCGTCTCCGCCACGCCCGGCCCCTACGAGGCCAAGCATCAGCAGCGCGTGGTGGAACAGGTGGTGCGGCCCACCGGTCTGGTCGACCCGGTGATCGAGGTACGGCCCGTGGCTACGCAGGTGGACGATCTGATGTCGGCGATCAACGTGCGCACCGCACGCGGCGAGCGGGTGATGGTGACGACGCTGACCAAGCGCATGGCCGAGCAGCTCACCGAGTATCTGGCCGACCACGGCATCAAGGTGCGCTATCTGCATTCGGACATCGACACGGTCGAGCGCGTGGAGATCATCCGCGACCTGCGCCTGGGCGTGTTCGACGTGCTGATCGGCATCAACCTGCTGCGCGAGGGTCTGGACATCCCCGAGGTATCGCTGGTGGCCATCCTGGATGCGGACAAGGAGGGGTTTTTGCGTTCCGAACGCTCGCTGATCCAGACCATGGGGCGCGCCGCGCGCCACCTCAACGGCACCGCCATCCTGTATGCCGATACCATCACCGATTCGATGCGCCGGGCCATCGACGAAACCGAGCGACGCCGCGCCAAGCAACTGGCGTTCAACGCCGCCCACGGCATCGTGCCCAAGGGCGTGTCCAAGCGCATCAAGGACATCATCGACGGTGTCTACGACGTGGAAGCGGCGCAGCAGGCCATGGCGCTGGAACAGACGCGGGCGCGTTATCAGGCCATGAGCGAAAAGGAGATGGCGCGCGAGATCAAGCGTCTGGAGAAGGACATGCTCGCCGCGGCGCAGAACCTGGAGTTCGAGCGGGCCGCGGAGCTGCGTGACCGCATGCGCGCGCTGAAACGCGAACTGTTCGGCGTGGAGGAGACGGATACCTGAAAACGGCGTGTGGCGCATGGCACCGTCGGCCTTGGACAGCGCGCATCACGATACGATCAGTGCCACGCCGGCCACCATCATGGTGGCCGCGAACAGATGGCGTGCCAGCCGGGTTTCCGCGAACAGCCAGGCGCCCAGCAGGATGCCGATGAGGATGCTGGTGCGTTTCACCGAGATCATGTAAGCCACCTGGACCCGCTCGATGGCCAGGAAATGCGTGATCACCATTGCTGCCATCAGCCCGGCGATCACCGCATGGCGCCAGTCCGGGCGCCACAGCGCGCGTACCGCCGCAGGTTCGCGCCAGGCGGACACGACGATGGTGAACGCGCCGAGCAGGACGAAATACAGCGGGCCGAACTGCAACGCCGGCATGTATTGCAAGGCGCCCTTGCCCAGCACGGCGGTCACGCTGTAGATGGCCGCGACCGCCAGCATCAGGCGCGAGCCGCGTTCCCGCGCGATGGCGCGCAGCGGCGCCAGCCAGGTGTGTGGTGCACGCAGGCGCGCGGATTCCAGGTTGAGCACGTAGGCGCCCACGCATACCAGCACGACGCCGGCGAGACCGCGGGACGAAACCTGTTCGCCGAGCAACAGTGCGCCGGTGACCACGGCAAACACCGGGGTGAAGGCGAGATAGGGCAGGGTCAGCGCCAGCGGGCTGTCGCGTATCGCCACGACGTAGAGCAACATGGCCAGCAGTTCCAGCGGCAGCGCCAGACCGACCCAGCCCCAGAAGGCCGGTGGCACCGCCGGCGGCGGATGCCACGCCAGCATGGGCAGCAGCAGCACGCCGGTGATGCCGATGCGTACCAGCACCAGCTCGGCCGCGGTGTAACGCGGCAGTAGTTTCTTGGTCATGGCGTCGGCCAGCGCCAGGCTGAGCGCGCACAGCAACGCCAGTGCCAGCCAGTCCACGGCAGGCGTGCGCCGTCAGTCCTGATCCCGGCGCTGCGCCAGTGCCGCCGCGGTACGGGCGGCGCCGTTCTGGCGCCGGTCGCGGCGATGCAGATTCAAGCCCAGCAGGACCACCAGGCCGGCGAGCATGACCAGCAGGGAGACATGCACCGCGTCGCGGCTGGCGGCGTAGGTCATGCTGGAGTACGCCAGATAGGCGCAAGACAGCGTGAACACGATCGGCGTGAGCGGGTACAGCGGCACCTTGAACGGCCGTTCGATATGCGGGTGGCGCAGCCGCAGCAGCATCAGCGCCAGGCCCACCAGGCACAGAAAGCTCCAGAACACCGGGGCGGTGAATTCGACCATGGCCTCGAAGCCGTCCGCCTGGAAGGCGCCGAACAGGATCAGCGCCAGGCTGATGCCGGTCTGCGTCAGATAGCCATTGGTCGGCGTGGCGCGCCGCGCCTGCCAGCGGCCCAGGCCGCGCAGCAGCGCCCAGTCGCGCCCGAGCGCGAAGTTGGTGCGCGCGCCGACGATCATGGTGGCGTTGATGCTGGTGAGCGCGGCGAGCGCGACCAGTAGGCCGATCACGCGTTCGCCCCATGGGCCGAGATAGCGGCCGAGGACATCCGCGCCCGCCGCCTTGCTGTCGGCCAACCCGGCCAGGCCCAGCCCCCACAGCAGGGCCAGATTGACCAGCAGGTATAGGGCCGTGATCAACGTCAGGCTCAGGAACAGCACCCATACCATGGCGCGGGGGCCGCCGCGCACTTCGGCGGAGATGTAGGCGGCCTCGTTCCAGCCGCCGAAGGTCAACAGCACGAACACCATGGCCAGGCCCAGCAGCCCGAGCTGTGGCGTGCTGGCGAATGCGGCGGTGGGCGCCGTCTCGGCGGTGGAGGTGGCGAAACCGGCCAGCACGACGGCGGCCAGCCCCGCCACCACCAGCAGGATCAGCCCCGCCTGCAGACGCGCGGACAGATGCAGGCCGATCAGATTGGTGACGGTCAGCACCAGCACTACGGCCAGCGCCCACAGCGCGGAGGAATGGGCGCCGAGATCGACGACGCGGGTCATGTAGTCGCCGAACACATAGGCCAGCAGGGCGATGGAGCCGGTGTTGATGACCATGGCCTTGGCCCAGGCGTACAGGAAGGAGACCTGCTTGCCATAGGCGCGCGTGAGGAAGTGATAGTCGCCGCCGGCATGCGGGTGGGCGCTGCACAGCTCGGCGTAGCACAGCGCGCCGATCAGCGAGATCAGCGCGCCGGCGATCCATACCGCCACCAGCCAGCCGGCATCCTGGGTCAGGCCGGCGACCATGGCCGGGGTCTTGAATATGCCGGCGCCGACCACGATGCCGACCACGATGGCGACTGCGGCCATGCGGTGCAGCGTGCGCTGGGGTTGTTCGGTGGCGATGGTCTGTGCCATGGATCAAGGGACGAAGCGACGCCGAGCGACGTCGCTCCCCGGCTGTCGGCAGGTGGGCAGGGGGGTGGGCATGATCATGCGGTAGGGCCGCTTTTTACCCGCGCAGGGTGGCGAGCGCCAGGACGGATCAGCGGCGCGAGCCGGTGAGGTTGCGCGTCGGCGCGACCAACTGCGTGTGTCCGTTCATGCGGTTGCCGTCGATGCGGACATTGACCGCCACCAGAGCGCCGTCGGCCTGACGATAGTTGAACTGCAGTTCCCTGCCGTGCATGCGTCCGTCCTCGATCCGCACACGGCGGCCATCCAGCGTCAGCGTGCCCTCGACCTTCTGGAACCACTGGCGCAACTCCAGCGTTGCCGGCGCCGTCGCGCCATCCAGTTGCAGCGTCCAGGTGCCCTCGACGCGCGCCGGTACCACCCAGTAATAACCGTAGTGGCCGCCGGAAGCCTGGAAAGTCGCGTCCGGCCGCCAGTCGTCCATGTCGAAGCTGTGGGACACCACGCGCGTGCCGGGCTTCATGCGCAGCAGCATGGGCCTGAGCTTCATGTTCAGTTCGGGCAGCAGATACAGCGTCACCACCGTCGCTTCGGAGAAGTCCTCGACGAAGATGTCGCCGGCGATGATGCGCACCTTGTCCTCGACCCCGGCACGCGCCGCGTTGCGCTTGGCCAACGCGGCGAGCTGTGGGTTGTATTCGATGCCCACCGCACGCGCGCCGAATTGTCGGGCGGCGGCGATGGCGATCTTGCCGTCGCCGGCGCCCAGGTCGTAGACCAGGTCGTCCGGGGTGACGGCGGCGATGGTCAGCATGCGGGTCACCATCTCGTCGGGGGTCGGCACCCACATCACGTCCTTGCCGGCCTGCCCGATGGTGGGCGAATACTGCGCATCGCCATACTCGGCCCGAACGGGCGCGTTGACGAGTAACAGCGCCAGCAGCATCAGGCTGCCGGCCATGCGGCACAGGACGGACATCATGCAGGGTCTCCTTGCGGGTTGGCGCAAGCCGGCGGCTCGCGAAACACTACAGTCCCGGAATCCGCGCGCGAGTTCACCGGGGCTGAGCGAAAAGGGCGGCTACACCAGGTCCGAGGATACGAGCGATGCGCAGGCGTGGCCACAGCGTCCTTCAGGCGGCAGACCAGGCAAGGGTTGCCCGGGCGACCTGCGCTAGGCACGCTCATCGAAGTAGCAGTAGGTACTGCGTCCCGCGTTCTTGGCACGGTAGAGCGCGTGATCGGCCGCGCCGATCAATCGCTCGGCTTCGGTGCCGTCGGCCGGGAACAGGCTGATACCGATGCTCACCCCCACCTGCACTTGATGGCCGTGGGTGAGGTGGAAGGGCCGTTTCAGCAGGTCGATGAATTGTTGCGCCAGCTTGCCGACTTCCTGGCGGTCGGTCAGGTCTTCCAAGACGGCCACGAATTCGTCGCCACCCAGACGGGCGAGGGTGTCGGCATCGCGCACGCGTTCCCGCAGGCGGTTGGCGATGAGACGCAGCAGTTCGTCGCCGGCGGCGTGGCCGAGAGTGTCGTTGACCGGCTTGAAGCCGTCGAGGTCGAAAAACAGCACTGCGCCCCCGCCGCCCTGGCGGCGCACACGGTCCAGACAGTGCTGGAGGCGGGAGTGCAGCAACAGGCGGTTGGGCAGACCGGTGAGCGCATCGTGATGGGCGAGGTGTTCCACCCGCTCGGCGTGCTTGGTGCGGGTGAGATCGGAGAAGATGCCGACGTAGTGGATGAGCGCGCCGGCCTCGTTGCGGATGGCATTGATGGTCAGGCGTGCCGGATAGACCTCGCCATTCTTGCGCCGATCCCACAATTCTCCCTGCCAGTTGCCCGTCGTCTCCAAGGCATGCCACATCTGCTGGTAGAAGCTCCGGTCCTGACGATCCGATTGCAGCAGCCGCGGGTTGTTCCCCAGCACCTCGTCTTCGCGAAAGCCGGTGATGGTGCTGAAGGCCGGGTTCACCGCGACGATGTTGGCGTAGGCATCGGTCACCATGATGCCTTCCTGCGTACCGGCAAAAACGGCGGCTGCCAGGCGCAACCGCTCCTCACGGTCGCGCAGTTGGGCGACATGGCGACGCCGGCCGGCGATCAGGCCATCGATGCGCGTCAGCAATTCCTCGTCCGAGAAGGGCTTGGTCAGATAGTCCTGGATGCCGTCGCGCAGCAGTTGGACCCGCAGCACGTCGTCGGCCTTGGCGGTGAGCATGACGATGGGCACGTCGGCCAGTTGCGGCTGCCGGCGCAAGGCAGCCACCATCTGGTCGCCGCTCATTACCGGCATCATCACGTCGCTGACGATCAGATCCGGTTGCAGCGCCAGTGCCCGTTCCAGCCCCTCCTGGCCGTTGCAGGCGGTCGCCACCCGATAGCGCCGGCCGAGGGTCTCGGCAATGTAGGCGTTCATGTCCGGGTTGTCCTCGACCACCAGCACCAGCGGGGCATCGGACGTCACTGGCACGGCCTGCCGCGTACTGGAGCCAGGGTGGGCATCCGCCACCGTCGGCACACCCAGCACCTCGTCGAGGGCGTTTTCCCGCGTGCAGATTTCGGCGCCCGCGGGGGCGGCGAGCGGCAGCCTCACGATGAAGCGGGCGCCACCGCTGTCGGCTGCCTCGACGGACACCTTGCCGCCGTGCAGCTCGACGAATTCCTTGACGATGGCCAGACCCAACCCCGTTCCACCGTAGCGCCGGCTGGCGCCGTCCTCCACCTGGCGGAAGCGCTCGAAGATGGTATCGCGCATGGCCGCCGGCACACCGGGACCGCTGTCCTCGACGGCGATCACGGCTTCGCCGCCCGTGGCAGCCAGCGAAACGGCGATGTCGCCGCCGTCCGGGGTGAACTTGAAGGCGTTGCCGAGCAGGTTGAGCACGATGCGCTGGCATTTCTCCGCATCCATTTCCGCCGGCAGTTCCGGTGGCGCGGCAACTTCGAAGCGGATGCGTTTCTCGTTCGCCAGTGATTCGAAATTGGCGGCAGTCAGGCGCACCAGGCGGGCGAGATCGATCCGGCCGTAACGCATTTCCATGCGCCCCGCCTCCAGTTTGGCGACATCGAGCAGATCGCTGACATGGCGGTAGAGCAGGCGAGCGTTGCGGTTCACCACCTCCAACTGGCGTCGCTCCTCGCTGCCGGGCATTGCCGTCGCCAGGAGCCTGCCGACCGGGCCGAGGATCAGCGCCAGCGGGGTACGCAGCTCGTGGCTGACGTTGGCGAAGAAGCGCGTCTTCATCTCGTCGAGTTCGCGGGTCTTTGCGTAAAGACGGGCCAGTTCCTCATTGGCGGCCTTCAGTTCGGCGCTGGCCGCCGCCACCTCGCGGGCGCGGGCGAAAATTTCCGCCTCCATCCTCACCGCCTGCTCGCGCAGGGTCTCGTTGATGCGGCTTTGCTCGACACCCTGCTGCTTGAGTCGGACGAACTCGGTGACGTCCTCGACGCGGTGGATGATGTAGGCGAGTCGGCCGTCCGCAGCCTTCACCGGCGTGTTGAGCGGACTCCAGTAGCGTTCCTCGAAACCGCCGCCTTCCGCTGCCGGCCTCTGGATGTCGTACTTCTGCACCGGCATGGCGTCTGCCACGAGCGTCTGGCGGACGCGGCTGAGCGAGGCGCGCAGGTTGCGCACGCCCTCGGCGGCGGGATCGTCGGGATTGTCGGGGAAGACCTCGAAGATGCCTCTGCCGAGGATGTCCTCGCGCCGCGTCATGGTCGCGCGGGCGTAGGCATCGCTGACGGCGACGATGGTCAGTTCGGGATCGAGGATCAGGTACAGATCCGGGGCGCCCTCCAACAAGGCGCGGAAATCGATGTCACCTACCGGATGCGGCTGATCCATGAGAGCAATTCTATATACATCGTTATATGGCTGGAAACGCGCCCCGGATCCGGGCGTTGCATCCGGTCGCCGCGCGAAAAACGACACTCATACAATGTCCATGGATAACCAGGACATGCCCATAGATAATTCGCCGGCGTCGCCTCGATGCCCGAGCACGCGGGAAAGGTCTGCGCGTGTCGGCCAAGAATCCGTCGAGAGTTCATAACCGTATGAAAACAGATAGAAAAATTTCGATTTTGTTCGTCTGCATGGGCAACATCTGCCGCTCGCCTACGGCCGAGGGCGTGTTCCGCGCGCGGGTGCGTGCCGCCGGCCTGGAGCGGCACATCCGCATCGATTCCGCGGGCACGCACGACTACCACGTCGGTCGGCCGCCGGATGCGCGCGCGCGCGAGGCGGCCAGCGGCCGCGGCTATGATCTGGACGAACTGCGCGCGCGTCAGGTGAGCGCGATGGATTTCGCCGACTTCGATTTGGTGCTGGCGATGGACAGGGACAATCTGGCCTCGCTCAGGCGGCGCTGTCCCGCCGAGCACCAGCACAAGCTGCGTCTGTTCCTGTCGTACAGCCGGCGTTTTCCCAACCTGGAGGTGCCGGATCCCTACTACGGTGGTCGGCAGGGTTTCCAGCAGGTGCTGGACATGGTGGAAGACGCCGCTGACGGCCTGCTTGAAGAACTGACGCGGTTTTATGCGTTGACGCCGACGTAAGGGTTGTCGCGCCGCTCGGCGCCGAACGTGCTCATCGGCCCGTGGCCGGGAACGAAGGCGACGTCATCACCGAGCGGGAACAGTTTGCCGCGGATGGCGGCGAGCAGCGCGCGGTGATCGCCGCGCGGAAAGTCGGTACGGCCGATGCTGCCTTGAAACAGCACGTCGCCGACCAGGGCGATGCGACTCGCGGCATCGTGGAACACCACGTGACCGGGGGTGTGGCCGGGGCAGTGCAGCACGTCGAGGGCGACGTCGCCGACCATCACGCGGTCGCCGTCTTCCAGCCAGCGGTCGGGGGTGAAGGCTGCCGTGGGCGGAAAGCCGAACATCTGCGCCTGCGTGGGCAGCAGTTGCAGCCAGAAGGCGTCCTCGCGCTGCGGCCCGACGATAGGCACGTCCAGGCTACGGGAGAGTTCCAGCGCGCCGCCGACATGGTCCAGATGGCCATGGGTGAGCAGGATCAGGTCGAGCGTGACGCCGGCCTGCGTGACCGCCGCGCGCAGGCGTTCGACCTCGCCACCGGGATCCACCAGCGCTGCGCGGCCGGTGCGCTCGCACCACAGCAGCGTGCAGTTCTGCTGGTAGGGCGTGACCGGGTGGATGCTGTAACGCATCGGGTTTCAGCGTGCGTCGAGAAACGGGTAGTCGGTATAGCCGCGCGCGTCGCCACCGTAGAACGTGGCGAAGTCGGGCGCGTTGAGCGGGGCATCGCGACGCAGCCGCTCGGGCAGGTCGGGATTGGCCAGGAAGGGTACGCCGAACGCGATCAGGTCGGCCTGGCCGGCCGCCAGCACGGCGTTGGCGCGCGCCTTGTCGTAGCCGGCATTGGCCATGTACACCCCGCGCCAGTGGCGGCGCAGTTCCAGCGGTTCGAAAAACGGCCCGGCCGCGCCCGGGGATTCGCGTCCCATCTCGGTGACATGCAGCCAGGCCAGCGCGTATCCGTCGAGCAACTGCACGACACGCGTGAACGTGGCGCGCGGGTCGCTGTCGCGCATGTCGTTGAACGGCTGCACCGGTGACAGGCGCACGCCGACGCGGGTGCTGCCGATCGCGGCGCAGACCGCATCCAGCACTTCCAGCAACAGGCGGGCGCGGGCGTCGATGCTGCCGCCATAGGCGTCGTCGCGGCGGTTGCTGCCATCACGCAGGAATTGGTCGAGCAGATAGCCGTTGGCGGCGTGGACCTCGACGCCGTCGAAGCCGGCGGCCATGGCGTTCTCGGCCGCCCGCCGGTAATCCGCGATCAGGCCCGGCAATTCGTCAATGCTCAGTGCGCGCGGCGTGACGTAGGGTTTCGGCCCCTCGTAGGTGTACACCTCGCCGGCCGGGGTGATGGGCGAAGGCGCCACCGGCAGCGCGCCGTCCGGTTGCAGATCGGGATGCGACACCCGTCCGACGTGCCAGAGCTGGCACACGATGCGTCCGCCGTCGGCATGAACGGCATCGGTCACCGAGCGCCAGCCGTCGACCTGCTCGGCATTCCAGATGCCCGGCGTGAACGGATAACCCACGGCCTGGGGCGAGATGCAGGTGGCTTCGCTGATGATCAGGCCGGCCGTGGCGCGCTGACGGTAATACTCGGCCTGCAACCGGCCGGGCACCCCCGCGCGGCTGGCGCGGTTGCGCGTCAGCGGCGCCATGACCAGGCGGTTGGGCAGGGTGAGGGCGCCAAGCTGGAGCGGCGTGAACAGGTCGATGTCGGGCATCGTCGGGATTCCTTGGTGGTGTTGACGTCAAACGTGGTCCTGGTCCTTCTCCGGCAGACGGAGCGCTACCCGGCACGCCCATTGGTGCGATCCGCGGTGCGAAAAGTACACTATGGCGCCTCGCCCCGCACCGTCATTTCGTGTCATGTCCTCCACCGTCGCGCCGGATGCCCTGATGTTCCTGACCACCACCTGCCCGCATTGCCCCGGCGTGCTGGCCGGCCTTGCCGACCTGCTCAAGCGCGGGGTCATCGGGCGGCTGGAGGCGGTGAATCTGGACCACCATGCCGAGGCGGCCGCCGAGTGGGGCGTGCGCTCGGTGCCCTGGCTGCGGCTGGGCCCCTTCGTGTTGACCGGCGCGCGCGGCAGCGGCGAACTGGAAACGTGGGCCGGACGCGCGCGTAGCCCGGAAGGCATGGCGGATGCCATGCACGACCTGCTGAAGACCGGTGATCTGGCGCAGGTGCAGGCGCTGTTGGCAGAGGATCCGACACGCCTGCACGCGCTGTTGCCCATCGTCGCCAATGCGGAGGCCAGCATCAACGTGCGCCTGGGCGCCGGCGTGGCCTTCGAGGAACACGCCGGCAGTGCGGCGCTGCGTGCACTGGTGCCGGCGTTGGGGGATCTGTGCACGCACACCGACGCCCGCGTGCGCGCCGACGCCTGCCACTACCTGGGGCTGAGTGGCGATCCCGTGGCGCGGGTTTGGCTGCAAGCGGCACTCGATGACGATGACGCCTCGGTACGCGAGATCGCCGCCGACAGTCTTGCCGCTCTCGGAGACCCTGAGTGAGCGTGTCCGTTGCAGCCGATTGGTGGCAGCCACGGGTATTGATCGACGGCGCATGGCGAGTCGCCGGCAGCGGCGCGACGCTGGCGGTGCACAATCCGGCCGATGGCGCGCACCTCGGCGTGGTGCCGGATCTCGACGCTGCCGACGTCGATGCCGCGATCACCGCCGCCGCGCGCGCCTTGCCCGGCTGGCGGGCGGTGCCCGCGCATGAACGCGGCGCCCGGCTGCGGTGCTGGCATGATCTGGTGCTGGCACATGCCGATGAGCTGGCCGAGGTGATCACGCGCGAACAAGGCAAGCCGCTGGCCGAGGCACGCGGCGAGGTGACCTATGCGGCCGGCTTTCTCGCCTGGTTTGCCGAGGAGGGCCGGCGCGTGATGGGACGGGTGATCCCTTCGCCCTGGCCGGAGCGGCGCATCGTCACGCTGAAACAACCGATCGGCGTGGCCGCCTTGATCACGCCGTGGAACTTTCCCGCCGCCATGCTCACGCGCAAGGCCGGTGCGGCATTGGCCGCGGGTTGCACGGTGGTGGCCAAGCCGTCGTCGAAGACGCCGTTCACCGCGTTGGCGCTGGCGCATCTGGCGCAACGCGCCGGTCTTCCGCCCGGGGTGCTGAATCTGGTCACCGGTGATGCCGCGCGTATCGGCGCGCAACTGTGCGCGGATACGCGGATACGCAAGCTGTCGTTCACCGGTTCCACCGCCACCGGCCGTCGTCTCATGGCAGCCTGCGCCGGCACGGTCAAGAGCGTATCGCTGGAACTGGGCGGCAATGCGCCGTTCATTGTGTTCGACGATGCCGACCTCGACGCCGCCGTCGCCGGCGCGCTCGCGTCCAAGTACCGCAATGCCGGGCAGACCTGCGTGTGCGCCAATCGGCTGATGGCGCAGGCCGGTATCCACGATGCCTTCGTCGAGCGGCTGGCGCGGGCGGTGACGGCGTTGCAGGTGGGCGACGGCCTGCAACCGGGAATCGAGGTGGGACCGTTGATCGATGCCGGCGCGGTGAGCCAGGTGGAGGCACACATCGCCGACGCGGTGGCGCGCGGCGCGCGCATCGCCTGTGGTGGCGCGCGCCACCCGCTGGGCGGCAATTTTTTTCAGCCCACCGTGCTGGCCGACGTGCGTCCCGACATGCGCGTGTGTCGCGAGGAGACCTTCGGTCCAGTGGCACCGGTGATCCGTTTCGACAGCGAGGACGAAGCCATACGCCTGGCCAACGACAGTGAATACGGCCTCGCCGCCTATTGCTACGCACGCGACATGGCGCGGGTGTGGCGGGTGGCCGAGGCGCTGGAGTACGGTCTGGTCGGCATCAATGCCGGCGTGATCTCCACCGAGGTGGCGCCGTTCGGCGGCGTCAAGCAGTCCGGTATCGGCCGCGAGGGCGGCAGCGAAGGGATCGAGGCGTACCTGGAAACCAAGTACGTGTGCCTGGGCGGGTTGTAGCACGTACCCCATGTCTGCCTGGCGTTCGCATCTCCGCGCGGCGCTGCGCCACATCGGTGCTGATCAGACGTTCTGGGTCGTAATGCCGGGCGCGCGGCGACGCTGACGTCGGGCCAACCCTGGCGTCGCCGTTGCCCTGCGCGTTGACGTGTCGTAATGGCGACGCCGAACATGGGTGGCGCGCCCAAGGCCATCGTCCCGATTGACAATATTAGTAAATTAGAACATTATCGAACCCGATTTTTGTCGCAGTTTGTCTTGTACACTTACCTACTTAGGAGAAACCATGAAAATCCTGTCCATCGCGCTGGCTGCCGCGCTCGCCGTCTCCACCCTGCCTGCCTTCGCCGGTAATGCCGCTGCCGGCAAGGAGAAGTCCATCGGTTGCGTCGCCTGTCACGGCAATGACGTGTTCCCCGGCATCTTCTACACGCTGCAACTGGCTGGCCGCAATGCCGACAAGCTGACGGTGAAGACCATGAAGTACAAGAACCTGAAGATCGTGCACCCGATGATGAATGCCGCGGTGCTGCTGTGGAACGAAAAGGATATCGAGGACATCTCCGCCTACTATCAGTCGCTCGGCAAGCCAGTGTTCAGCTCGCCGCTGATCACCATCAAGGGCGATGACGACGACGACAAGGTGGCGGCCCGTTAAGGCGCTACGCCATGGCGCAGACGATCCTGACCCGGGCCAAGATTTACGACCCGGTCCTGAGGATCATCCACGCCTGGAACGCCTTGGCCATCGCCCTGCTGCTGCTCGGCGCGCAAGTGGCGAAGTGGCTGCAATACACGCCAGAGGCCATCTTCCTCTGGCGTTTTCACGTGTGGGTCGGCTATGCGCTGGTGGTGGGCTTGGTGGCTCGCCTGTTGTGGGGCATCAACGGGCCGACGCATGCGCGTCTGTCCGCGCTTTGGCAATGGCGCGCGTGGGTGGCGGCAGTAAGGGCGCGCGCGTGGTTCACCACGCCGTCCGATTGGGGGCATCAACCGGTCGCCAGTCTGTTTTATCTGGTGCTGTACCTGGCTCTGGCGGTGATGGCGATCAGCGGGCTGCTGCTGGTGGCCGTGGAGCAGGGCGCGGGTCCGCTGGCGCCTTGGTTGGCCCATGCCGTGGAGATCAAGTGGCTGTTCAAGACGCCGCATGACTGGGTGGAGGAATTCATCCTCGGCTTCGTCGTGCTGCATATCGCGGCCCTGGTGTTGCACGAGTCGCGTCATGGCACCCCGCTGGCTCAGGCCATGGTGAGCGGGTATCAATATCGGGTGGTGGTGACGCCATCGGCCCGCAACGACAACGATCAGGAAGCATGAGATGCGAGTGTTCGAACGATTGATCAGCCGGCGCGCCGGTGGGGCTGTGCGCTTCGCCCTGATGTTGCCGCTGATGGCTTTGACCTCGGTGGACATGGCGCGAGCGAACGACCCGCGCACGATACTGGACGCCTATGTCGCCCAGGCCGGAAGCGCTTCCGCGGCGCGGGGTGAACGGCTGTATCGCGGCAAGTTCACTGGCGGGCGCACGGCCGACTCGTGTACTGCCTGTCACACCGACAACCCCAAGGCGCCCGGCCAACACGTGCGCACGCACAAGGGCATCGATCCGCTGGCCCCGGTGGCACAGCGGGACCGCTTCACCGATGCGGCCAAAGTGGAGAAATGGTTCAAGCGCAACTGCAACGACGTGCTCGGCCGTGAATGCACCGCGCAGGAAAAGGCGGACTTCACGGCTTACATGATCTCGATACGATGAGGCCGAAGATGGAACGGACCGGCACCGGCATCAACTGGAAGAATCTGGCGCTGCTGACGCTGGGGGTGGCGGGCACGCTGTTCTGGATAGCGCAGGCACCGGCGAGCGACGATGCCGTGTTCCCCATGCCGGCCGGCCGGCTGTACGTGGCGGAATGCGGCGGCTGCCACACCGCCTATGCACCGGGTTTCCTGCCGGCGCGTTCGTGGCGGCGGATGATGGACGAGCTGGCCGACCATTTCGGTGAGGACGTCAGCCTGCCGGAGCCCGAGCGGCTGGCCATCCTCAAGGATCTCGAGCTGCTGGCGGCAGACCATCCGCAGGCATCGCAGCGCATGCGCCGCATTGCCGCTTCCATACCGGCCAACGCGGCCCCGCAGCGCATCTCGGAAACCGCTTTCTTCCGCTTCATGCACGACGAGGTGCCCAACCATTTCTGGCGGCGCAAGAAGATCGGCAGCAAGGCCAATTGTGGCGCGTGCCACATTCGCGCCGACCAGGGGCGTTACGGCCAGCGCGAAGTGCGCATTCCGCCGGCCGACTGATCACCCGCCGCAGGACGTCAGGCGATACCGGATTTGATGCCGTCCTGGTAACCGGTCAGGACGGTTCGCGGGATCAAGCCCCGAACAGCTTGTCCAGTGCCGCGCGCGCATCGCCGGCTGGCGGCTTGCCAGCCACATGCGCGCCGGCACGGGGCTGGAACCAGTCGCAGAAATTGGCGCGCGTCTTGTCGCGCACCTCGTCCGCGGCCGCTTCCCGGCACTGCTTGGCCTTGGCGGGATCGAAATGGCGGCACATGCGGCAGACGTGCAGTTCCGCCCGGCAGGCCAGGCAGGTGGCGAGCCGGCCGAACGGCCGGGGTACGTCGCGCAGATCGGCGCCGCAGCGCCAGCATTGGAGTCGTTCGCTCATGGGTGCAACGTTCTCCGCTTCATCGCGATAATCGGGCTATCGGAACCCTTGGACAGCGCCCGCACATGTCGTTCGGTCTCATCATCATCGGCGACGAGATACTGTCCGGCAAGCGTCAGGACAGGCATTTCGCGCGTGTGCGCGAGATCCTCGCGGCGCGCGCCCTGCGCCTTGCGTGGGTACGCTATCTGGGCGACGACCGCGCGCGGCTGACACAGGAGCTGCGCCAGACCTTTGCCGGTGAGGACATCGTGTTCAGTTGCGGCGGCATCGGCGCCACGCCGGATGATCACACGCGTCAGGCCGCCGCCGCCGCGCTCGGTGTGCCGCTGCGCCTGCACCCCGAGGCACGCGCGCTGATCGCAGCGCACATGGCCGAGATCGGCCAGCCGCTGACGCCCGAGCGGCTGCGCATGGGTGAGCTGCCGGACGGCGCCAGCCTGATCCCCAACCCCTACAACCGCATTCCCGGATTCACGTTGCGACGCCACCATTTCGTGCCGGGTTTTCCGGTGATGGCCTGGCCGATGATCGAGTGGGTGCTGGACACGCTCTACCCGCACCTGTGCGGCGGGGTGGGAGAGGCCGAGCGCGGCATGATCGTCGAGGGGCTCAATGAGGGCACGCTGACGCCGCTGATGGATGCGGTGGAGCGGGAGTTCCCCGGTGTGCATGTCTACAGCCTGCCGCGCATCGATCCGGCGCGGCCCTTTCATTACCACATCGACCTGGGCGTCAAGGGGGTCGGCGAAGCGATAGAACCGGCGTTCACGCGCCTGCGCGCCGGGGTGCTGGCGTTGGGCGGCAGGGTGTCGTCGGACGAAGCGGATTGACCGGCGCACGCGTGCATCACCCGGCGGCGTCCACGTGCCGCTGCAACCAGAACTCGAGTAGTGCCAGATGCCATAGCTTGCTGCCCTGGATGCGCGTCAGGTGCTGATCGGGCGCCGCCAGCAGCTTGTCGACGTAGGCGCGCTGGAACAGGCCGCGCTGGCGGCAGGCACGGCTATCGAGCACATCGCGCATGAAGTCGAGGAATTCGCCGCGCACGTACTTCAGTGCCGGCATGGGAAAATAACCCTTGCGCCGATCGATCACGGCATCCGGTAGCTTGCCGCGCGCGATGCGTTTCAGGATGTGCTTGCCGCCGGAGGCCAGCTTGAGTCCCGCCGGCATGGTCGCGGCCAGTTCCACCAGTTCGTGATCGAGGAAGGGTACGCGCGCCTCCAGTCCCCATGCCATGGTCATGTTGTCCACCCGTTTGACCGGATCGTCGGTGATCAGCATGGTCGTGTCCATGCGCAGCACCTGGTCGATGAACTCGTCCGCGTCGGGCTCGGTCAGGCGCGCGGCGACGGTGAACGCAGCATGATCGATGCCGTGGTAGGGCGTCGTCACGGTCTCCAGGTACTCGTCGTGGTCGCGATCGAAATAATGGCGCCGGAAGCGTTCCAGCGGCGATCCCGCGGTATCGGTATGCATGCGCGGGTACCAGTAATAGCCGGCGAACACCTCGTCCGCGCCCTGACCGGTCTGCACCACCTTGACGTTGCGCGCAACCTGCTCGGCGAGCAGGTAGAACGCAATGGCGTCCTGGCTGACCATGGGTTCGGCCATCTCGTCCACGGCTTCCGGCAGGCGCGCCAGCACCTGCGCGTTGGCGATGTGGAACTGATGATGACGGGTGGCGTAATGCTCGGCGACGGCGTCGGAATATTCGAACTCGTCGCCGCGTTCCTCCGGCTGGTCGTCGAAACCGACCGAGAACGTCATCAGGTCATCGACGCCCTGTTCCGCCAGCAACGCCACCAGCAGGCTGGAATCCAGGCCCCCGGACAGCAACACGCCGACCTTGACGTCGGCGATCATCTGCCGCCTGCGCACGGCCGCGCACAGCGCGTCGTGAATGGCTGCGGCCCACTCGTCCTCACTCAGCGCCTTGTCCGGACGCCGCGCGCGCAGACGCCAGTAGACGCGCGAGCTGACCCGCGCACGCGTGTCGATGTTCATCACCGTCGCCGGCGCAAGCTTGCGCACGCCGGACAGCAGCGTGTGCGGCGCCGGCACCACGGCGTGCAGGGTCAGGTGGTGGTGCAGGCCGACCGGATCGATGCTGGTATCGACCGCGCCGCCGGCCAGCAACGCGGCCGGCGTGGAGGCAAAACGCAGGCGGGTTTCGTCCAGGCTGTAATACAGCGGCTTGATGCCCAGCCGGTCGCGCGCCAGCAGCAGGTTACCGGCGATGCGGTCCCACAACGCGAACGCGAAGGCGCCATGCAGGCGTTCGACGCAGGCGTCGCCCCATTCCGCATAGGCACGCAGGATGACCTCGGTATCGCCGTCGGAGTGGAAACGGTGGCCGCGTGCCTTCAGCTCGCCGCGCAGTTGCGGGTAGTTGTAGATGGTGCCGTTGAACACCAGCGCCAGGCCGGATTCCGCATCCACCATGGGCTGGCGCGAGTGGTCGCTGAGATCGATGATGGCCAGGCGTCGGTGGCCCAGCGCGAGCGCGCCGTCCACGTGCAAACCGTCGCCGTCCGGCCCGCGCCGGGCCAGCCGCGCGACCATGCGGCGCAAGCCGTCGAGGTCGGGGTGACCGCCGTCCAGACGCAGTTCACCGGCAATGCCGCACATGGACGCGCTCCGGCACGTTGCCTGCCACCTTCATCGTGGCCATGGGGGTTCCTCCTGCATCAGCGCGATCTGCTCGCGCAGTTCCAGTATCCGCTCCTGCCAGTAATGCTCGCTGCCGAACCAGGGGAAGGCGGCGGGGAACGCCGGATCATCCCAGCGCCGCGCCAACCAGGCGCTGTGATGGATCAGGCGGAGCGTGCGCAGTGCCTCGATCAGGTGCAGCTCGCGCAGCTCGAACGGGCGGAACAGGCGATAGCCGGCCAGCACGTGTTCCAGTTGCAGGCGCATGCCGTCGCGGTCGCCGGACAGCAGCATCCACAGATCCTGCACTGCCGGCCCCATGCGGCTGTCATCGAAATCCACGAACAGCGGCCCGGCGTCGTTCCACAGCACGTTGCCGGCGTGGCAGTCGCCATGCAGGCGCAGCGCTTCCACCGAGCCGGCGCGTCGAAAACAAGCCCGTGACAGTTCCAGCGCGGCATCGACGGTGCTGTCCCAGGCGGCGCGCAGCGTATGCGGCAGCCAAGCGCCGGCGCGCAGGAAGTCGCGCGAGGACTCGCCAAAGCTGGCGATGTCCAGACGCGGGCGTGCAACATAGGCGCGCGTCGCGCCGACCGTATGCATGCGGCCGAGATAGCGCCCCATCCAGGTCAGGTTGTGTTCGCCATCGAATTCGGCCATGCGTCCGCCCAGGCGGCGGTAGACTGCGAAGCAGAAACCCTGGTGCCGGTGGAGCGTGCTGTTCCGGTCGAAAGACAGCGGCGCGGCCACCGGGATCTCCTGCGCGGCGAGTTCCAGCGTGTAACCGTGCTCCTCCAGGATGGCCGCATCGCTCCAACGCTCCCGCCGATAGAACTTGGCCACAACTGGCGGCTGGTCCTCGACACCGATCTGATAGACGCGGTTCTCGTAGCTGTTCAGCGCGAGCAGGCGGCCATCGAGGCGCAGGCCGAGCGACTCGATCGCATCCAGTACGACGTCCGGGGTGAGCCGGTCGTAAGGATGGGTTGCAGGGGCGTTCATGCCGCCATTCTATGCCCGCGACAGGCGCGGCGGCGCGGTGGCTCAGACGCTGGTGCGGATCTGCGCCGGCGGCTCGCGGTCGCGCGCTTCGATCAGTTCCAGAACGCCTTGGGGTGGTACTTGGTAGATCAGCACGTCGCGGCTGTCCAGCACTTTCATGACCCGCGTCCTGCCTTCCATCTCGAACTGAAAACTGCCACCGGCGGTGGCATTGACCAATCGCTCGCGTTCCTCGCGTGCCTCACGCGCGGCCTCGATCTCCTTGACCACGTCGGCCGCACGTGCCTCCGCTACCGGCTCAGCGGCACGCTCGGTGGCGACATTGCCACGCGCACGGGGCGATGCCGCCTCCTCGGCTGCGCGCGTCTCCGCGCGCGGGAGGCGCACCTCGTTATAGGTCGTGGGTGGAAGCGCGGTCGCGATGCCGGTGACTTCCATGGTGTCCGTCCGCCAGGTCAGTTGAGCGCGTTGGTCTGACTGTACGCCTCGATCGCGCGCGTGACTGAGCGCGGCGTCTGTTCCGGCTGCTCTGCTTCGCGCCGCTGTACCGCGTCCGCGCGCAAGCGCTGTTCACGCGCATCGGTGGTGTTCGTCTCCGGCGCGGCTCGCGTCGTCGCGCCGTTGGTGGTTGCATTGCGTCGGGCATCGTCGCTCAGACTGACGCGGTCACCGACTTCGGCCACGACCTCGCGCGCCGCGCGCGTCTGGCGCGCATCTTCTTCCGCGCGTCGGGCGGCCACGCCGGCCTGCTGCTGATCCGCATATGCGGCCACCGGGTTGAATTGGGGTGAAACGCTTGCCGGTTCCATGACTGCCTCCTGAGAAGACGGCGACCACCTCGACGGCGACACGGGCATGTCCACGGCCTCGGTTGGGTTCGCCACATCGTGCTCCCCGTCCGGGAAATGACGTCGCGGATTCCCGCTTCACTGCATGGGCCGGATGCGCAGAAGCGTCTGTCATCCGGTCCGGATTTCGAGCACGTACATTATCAGCATAGCCTGATCTTTCAATCAGTTAAAGCCGTCGGCGACCGATGCGTCACGGCGTTCGAGCCATCCGGGCATCATTTTGCGCCCGGCAACGGACAGGTGCACCGCTACCGCCGGGAGAGACGTACCAGGGTCGTCGTGGCGCGCATGCGGTACAGTTGACCGTCATGCAGCCAAATCGTTCATCGTCGTCGATTTCTCCTGCCTGGTACTGTGCGCGTGACGCGGCCGTCCGGTGGTGTCTGCTGGTGGCACTGGCCTGGCTCACCAGTGGTGGCGTGCGTGCCGAAGCGGTCGGCCACGCGATCGCGCTTCCGTCCGGGACCGAGTTCGCCGTGTCGCGCCATGCTGCCGACGGCGACGTGCTGGCGCTGTGGTTCACCGGCCAGTTCGGTCGGGTCGAGGAGGAGCACCGGGCCGCGGCGGACATGGCGGCGCGTGGCGTGGAGACCTGGGTGGTCGATGTGTTGGCACCTTATTTCCTGCCGCTGTTGCCCAGTAGCTGGGCGCTGGTGCCTGACCGCGATCTCGGCGACCTGCTCGATGCGGCGCGCAGACTGCACCCGGACCGGCGCATCGTGCTGGTGGCACCGGGCCGCGCCGCCGCCAGCGCACTGCGTGCGGCCAGGGCATGGCAGGTAAGTCATGGCGCCGACGCCGGCAACGGCCTGGCCGGGGCCGTATTGATGTTTCCGTTGCTGTATCAGGAGTTGGTGCCCGGCGAGGAGCCGAATTACGACCCCATCGTCCACCAGAGCCGACTCGACATCGTCATCCTGCAACCCACGTCGTCAGCAGGCTTCTGGTGGCGGGAGCGCCTGCAAGCCCATCTACAGGCCGCAGGCAGCCGGGTGCGTGTCGAGCTTCTGCCGGGATTGCGCGACGGGTTCTACCGGCGTGGCGACATCAACGAGCGTGAGCTGGCCGCCGCGCGTGAATTGGGCGACATCACGCTCCGTGGCCTAAACATCCTGCTGGAGAGTGAGCAGCGACCGTGACCTCCCACCCCTATACATGAGGATGCAGACATGAAGTCGGTGAAACACTGGATGGCCATGCTGGCCTTGAGCCTGCTGGCCGCGCATGCGCCCGCCTCGCAATTGCGAGACGTCACGCCGCGGCCGGCGCCTTCACTGTTGTTGACCCAACTCGATGGCGGACGGGTCGACCTGGACCAGATGCGCGGCCGTGTGGTGCTGGTCAACTTCTGGGCAGTGTGGTGCCCGCCGTGCCGCAAGGAGATGCCCTCCATGGCGCGCCTGGCCGACCGGCTGGCGGGACAACCGTTCACCATCCTCGGGGTCAACGTCGGCGAAAGCCCCGAGGAGATTCGCGCCTTTCTGCGCCAGGTGCCGGTGAACTTTCCGATACTGCTCGACCAGGAAGCGCGTTCCCTCAAGCCGTGGAGCGTGTTCGCATTTCCCACCAGTTATGTCGTGGACAAGCGTGGCCGGGTGCGTTTGGGATTGTTCGGCTCGATCGAATGGGACGAACCCGAGGCGGTCGCCCGCCTCGAAGCCCTGCTCGCCGAGCCGGATTGATCACCGGGTCGGATCGATCACCGGGCCGCGGATCAACAGCGGGCGCACGGCTCGACCGGCAGTCCCAGGCGTATCCAGCCGGGGCCGGCGGCACTTCCCGCCATGCCTTCGCGCACGTTGTACACCTGAGTGAAACCCAGCCCCCGTAGCGCCTGTTGCAGTTGGGTGGTGCGGTTGCCGGTACGGCAGATGATGGCCACGGGCGTGTCCCGATCGCCGCCGACTTCACGCAGAAGCGCCTCGGCGAAACCCTGTGGTCCGCCCGGGTGACGCATGTCCAGCCGAATCGCGCCCTGCGCGACGCCAGTCTGACGCCATTCGTCCGGGCGGCGGATGTCGACCAGCTTGAGCTCGCCGGCCTGCACGCGCTGGAAGGCTTCCGATGCGCTGATCTCGGGGCCGGACTCCTGACGCGCGCAGGCGGCCAGACTGATGCTCAGCAGGGCTACGATCAACGCAGTTATCCCCGTATTGCGTGGTTGGAACGGCATGATCACTCCTCCAGGGTATGCAAAGCGCATGCATAGGCAGCCGTGCGTGGGCAAAGTTCAACGTTGCCCAACTCCGCGTCGGAGCAGGTGGTCGGTTCGGTAAACGGTCATACGTCCGTGAGCATGGGAATACAGCCGCATCAGGATAGAATCCGCATCCCTGCCGCCGCGCCATACCCATGCATCTGCTCACCGCCATCCTGCTCGCCAGCGCCGCCGGCGGTCTGCTCTCCGTGTTGCTCGCCGCGCTGGCGCTGCGCCTGCGCGCGGAGTGGGTGCCGGTCATGGTCAGCTATGCCATCGGCGCGCTGCTGGGCGCGGTGTTCCTGGAGATACTGCCGCACGCGCTGGAACTCACCGACAGCTATCAAACCGTCGGCTCGGTGCTGCTGGGTGGCATCCTGGCCTTCTTCCTGCTGGAAAAGCTGGTGCTCTGGCGCCACTGCCACAGCGCGCACTGCGAGACGCATGGGCCGGAGGCGTTCGGTGCGCACGTGTATCAGGCCGAGGCGGAGCATGGTCACGACCATGGCCGCTCCGGCCTGATGATCACCGTCGGCGACACGGTGCACAACTTCGTCGACGGTGTCATGATCGCCGCGGCCTTCCTGGTGGATGTCAAGCTGGGCGTGGTCACCGCCTTCGCCATCGCCGCGCATGAAGTGCCGCAGGAACTCGGCGATTTCCTGATTCTGCTGCACTCCGGCTACAGCCGCTTGCAGGCGCTGGCGTTGAATCTGCTCAGCAGCGCGGCGATGATCGTCGGTGCGTTGCTGGGGTATTTCCTGTTGTCGCCATTGCAGGGGCTGCTGCCGTACATGCTCGCCATCGCCGCGGCCGGCATGATCTATGTCGCCGTCGCCGATCTCATTCCCGGCCTGCACAAACGCGCCGCGCTGAGCCAGACCGCCCAGCAGCTCGCGCTGATCTGTCTGGGCATCCTCACGGTCTGGGCTGCCGGCACGCTTGCGCATGAGTGGATGCATGAACACTGAGATTCGCAATGGTTCGACGACGGCGCGGCGCGATGTCCCGCGTGTCGGTTTCGTCTCGCTGGGCTGTCCCAAGGCGACGGTGGACAGTGAGCGCATCCTCACCCAGTTGCGCGCCGAAGGCTATCTGATCGTCCCCAGTTATCGCGAGGCCGATCTGGTGGTGGTGAACACCTGCGGCTTCATCGATGCGGCGGTGACGGAAAGCCTGGATGCCATCGGCGAGGCGCTGCGCGAAAACGGCAAGGTGATCGTCACCGGCTGCCTGGGCGCGCGCGAGGGGCTGGTCAGCGCGGCGCATCCGCGCGTGCTGGCGGTGACCGGTCCGCACGCCACCGACGAGGTGATGGCGGCGGTGCATGCGCATCTGCCCAAGCCACACGATCCTTACGCCGACCTGATTCCGCCCGGAGGGCTCAAGCTCACGCCGCGTCATTACGCCTGGCTGAAGATATCCGAGGGCTGCAACCACCGCTGTAGCTTTTGCATCATCCCGTCCATGCGCGGCGACCTGGTATCCCGGCCGGTCGGCGAGGTGTTGTCCGAGGCCGAGGCGCTGGTCGGCGCCGGCGTCAAGGAACTGCTGATCGTGTCCCAGGACACCAGTGCCTACGGTGTGGACCTCAAATATCGCACCGGCTTCTGGCATGGCCGCCCGGTCAAGACACGCATGTTGGAGCTGGCGCGCGAGCTGGGGGGTCTGGGTGTGTGGGTGCGCCTGCACTATGTCTATCCCTATCCCAGTGTCGACGACGTCATCCCGTTGATGGCCGAAGGCCGCATCCTGCCCTATCTGGACGTGCCGCTCCAGCATGCCAGCCCGCGTCTGCTCAAGGCCATGAAGCGTCCGGCGCACACCGAGAACACGTTGCGACGCATCGAGCGCTGGCGCGAGATCTGCCCCGATCTGGTGCTGCGCAGCACGTTCATCGTCGGCTTTCCCGGCGAGACCGAGGACGATTTCCGGGAATTGCTCGATTTCCTGCGCGCAGCGCGTCTGGACCGCGTCGGCTGCTTCACCTATTCGCCGGTGGACGGTGCCGCCGCCAACGCCTTGCCCGACCCGGTGGACGAGGACATCAAGCAGGATCGCCTGGCGCGCTTCATGCAGGTGCAGGCCGACATCAGCGCCGACAAGCTGCGTGCGCGGCGCGGCAGCGTGATGACCGTGCTGGTCGACGAAGTCGGCGGCGGGCGCGCGGTGGCGCGCAGCCACGCCGACGCGCCGGAGATCGATGGCGTGGTGCACATCGCACGGGGCAGCGGCTTGCGGCCGGGTGATTTCGTGCGGGTACGCATCACCCGCTCGAATGATCATGACCTGTGGGGCAAGCCGGTCGATGGCTGAGGCACCACGCATAGCCGAACCCTGCGCCCTGGTGCCCGCGCTGGTCGTCGGGCGTAAGGTCGGAGGCCGACGATGAGCCGGTTTCCACCGGCCGGGCGGATGGCGCTGATCCTGCTATTGGCGGCCGCCACCGCACTGGCATGGCTGGGGCCGTTGGACCGCTACGCCGCCGAGCAGGCGGAAAACGGGCTGAAGCGTGCTCTGATCAGTTTCGCCACGGCGCGCGCGCTCAACGCAGTCATTTCCGTGCTTGCCGGTACGGAAGTGAGCGGCGGGGTGGTGGTCGGGGTCAAGCTCGCGCCCGGCCAGGTACTCGATCCGGTCAACGATCTGATCGAGCAGTTCTCCAACCTGATGCTCGCCGCCAGCATTGCCTTCGGCGCGCAATTGCTGTTGATGAAGATGGGCGCATCGTGGGTCATGTCGGCGTTGCTGACGCTGGCCGTGCTCGCGTGGAGCGTGCCCTATTGGCGCGGGCGAACGCCTCCGGGATGGTTGACGCGGGTGCTGGTCGCCTTGTTGCTGGTGCGCTTCATCCTGCCGGTTGCGGCGCTGGGCAGTGATCTGGCCTACCATGCCTTCATGGCCGGGGAGTACCAGACCAGCCAGCAGGGCATCGAGCGATCCGCGGCTTCTCTGGGCGCGCTCGGCAATCTGGATTCGAAAGACAAGACGCGCTGGTGGGACGTGGCCGGCAAACTGGAGGAGCTCAAACAGGCGGCGGAGGATGTGGTCGAGCACAGCATCCGGCTGGCGGTGGTGTTCCTGTTGCAGACCCTGGTGCTGCCGTTGCTGGTGATGTGGGTGCTGTTGCGCGCCAGCCGCCTGTTGTGGCTGCCGCGTCAAACTTCGCCGACCTGACCTGAGGCGGGTGGAGCGACGGCAACGGCACGCAGTTCGCGGCGTGCCGAGCCGATCACGCGTCCAGCGGAGCGCATCAGCAACAGCGCCAGCGCGCCACCGACGACGAGATCGGGCCAGGCCGAGCCGGTGAGCCATACGCCGCCGGCGGCGAGGAACACCGCAATGTTGCCGGCGATGTCGTTGCGCGAGCACTCCCACACCGAGCTCATGTTGATGTCCTCGTGGCGATGCCGCCATAGCAGGCCCAGGCATACCCCGTTGGCGATCAGGCCGAGCACGCTGAACACCCCCATCACCTCGAACAGCGGCGCGCCCGGCACCCACACGCGATAGACGACGTGGCCGAGTACGACCATGGCGGCGAGCAGGATCAGCACACCCTTGAACAGCGCCACGCGTGCCTTCGCCGCGGCTCCCCGGGCCACCACGTACAGGCTGAGCGCGTAGGTGAGGGCGTCGCCCAGGTTGTCCAGGCTGTCGGACAACAGCGCGGCTGAATCGCCATACAGCGCGGCGGCGGCGATGACCAGGAACATCACGGCGTTGATCGCCAGCACCCAGCGCAACGTGGCGCGCTGGCGTGCCTGCCGGGCGTTCAGTGCGCAGTCGTCAGTGCAGGCGCACGGCATGTTCGTTGCTCATGGAATGGGAACTTGCAGCAATATGCGCGCCGCCCAGTCGTCGTCGCCCGCAGTAACTCCGACGGCGGGAAACAGGCGGTGGGTGACGAGTGCCGGCAGCACGGCGCGCACGTCTTCGGGCTGGGTGAAATCGCGCCCCGACAGGTGTGCCCAGGCGCGCGCCGCGCGCAGCAGACCGAGGCCGGCGCGCGGCGACAAGCCGGCGGCGAAACGGGGGTCATCACGGCTGGCATCGATCAGCGCCTGCACGTAATCGAGCAGGGGATCGGCTACATGCACGTCGCGCGCGCACTGCTGCTGCTCGACGAACTGCGCCGGCGTCAGTACCGGCCTGAGCGCGCGCAGCAGATCCCGGCGGTCGTCGCCGCGCAGCAGCGCGCGTTCGGCCGCGCGCGCCGGATAGCCGAGACGGATGCGCAGCAGAAAGCGGTCGAGTTGGGACTCGGGCAGCGGGAAGGCGCCGATCTGATCGCCCGGGTTCTGCGTGGCGATGACGAAGAACGGCGCCGGCAGCGGGCGGGTCTCGCCCTCGATGGTCACCTGACCTTCCTCCATCGCTTCCAGCAGAGCGCTCTGCGCCTTCGGACTGGCGCGGTTGATCTCGTCGGCCAGGATCACCTGCGCGAAGATCGGGCCGGCGTGGAAGCTGAAGCCGCCGCTGTCCCGGTCATAGATCGCAGCACCCAGGATGTCCGCCGGCAGCAGATCGCTGGTGAACTGGATACGGTGGAACTCGAGCCCCAGCACGCACGCCAGCGCATGCGCCAGCGTGGTCTTGCCGACGCCGGGCACATCCTCGATCAACAGGTGGCCGCGCGCCAGCAGGCAGGCCAGACACAGGCGGGTCTGCGCCGGTTTGCCCAGCACGATGCGATCGAGCTGGTCCAGCACGGGGGCCAACACGGGGTTCGTCATGCCGGCGATGCTCAGCGGTCGGCGGTGGATTCGAGCACCAGGCGGTCATGCAGGGCCAGTGACGCATGCCCGTCCGCGGGCAGACCCACGGACTCCTGATACGCGCGGATCGCCGCGCGCGTGCGCGGACCGGGCACGCCATCGGCCTCGCCGGCATCGAAACCGCGTTCGCCCAGCAGGGCCTGGATGCGTGCGATCTGGTCGCGGCTCAACCGGCGGTTGTCCAGGTTCGCACCCCGACTGACGGCCGGCAGACCTTGCAGACGGTCGGCCAGGTGACCGACCGACAAGGCATAGTTGATCGACCGGTTCCACGCCATGATCACCTCGAAATTGCGATAGACCAGGAATGCCGGACCGGCGTGGCCTTGCGGTACCAGTATGGCGCCGGGCTGGTCGGAGTCCGGCAGGGGCGATCCGTCGGGCAGCGTGACGCCACGCGCCGCCCAGGCACGCACCGGCCGCTTGATGTCCAGGCGCGCCTGGGCGTAGTCGAAACCCGCGGGCAGGCGGACTTCCCGGCCCCAAAGCTCGCCCGCGCGCCAGCCGGCGCGACGCAAATAGTTGCCGGCGGAATGGAAGGCGTCCGGCAGCGATCGCCAGATGTCCTTGCGGCCGTCGCCGTCGCCGTCCACGGCATAGGCGAGGAAGGTCGAAGGCATGAACTGCATCTGTCCCATCGCGCCAGCCCAGGAACCGCGCATGTCGGCTGCGGCGATGTGGCCCTGATCGATGATGCGCAGCGCATTGAGCAACTCGCCGCGGAAGAACGCCGATCGTCGCGTATCCCAGGCCAGCGTCGCCAGTGCCGCAGGCGTGGGCAGATCGCCCAGAAAACTGCCGTAGTTGGTTTCCAGCCCCCAGAAAGCGACCAGGATGGCCGGCGGCACACCGTAGATGCGCTGCACCTCTTCGAGCAGCGCTCGCTGCTCGCGCAGCTTCTCCTGACCCTGGCCGATGCGGCGTGCGTTGACGCGGCGTTCCAGGTAATCGACGAAGGTGTCGACGAATTCCGGCTGCCGCTGGTCCAGTTCCAGCACCCGCGCCAGCGGCTCGACGCCGCCGAGCGCCGCGTCCAGGGTGGCGGCCGAGATGCCGCGCGCCAGGGCATCCGCGCGGAAATCCTCCAGCCAACCGGCAAAATCGCGGCCCTGCGCTGGTTGCGCAGCCTGACCGAGGACCGACGCCGGCACCGCCAGCGTCAGGCAGAGCAGGGCCATGCCGATGAAGTGAGCGCCTGCCCGCATGATGTCAGGGCGTGTCGCCGGCTTCGTAGCGCGACGGCGTGACCCGCGCCGAAGCGAGATACTGGCGCAGATGCTTGATGTCCTGTTTGCTGAAGGTGTTGCTGTGGTGCGGGTGATGCAGCACGCCCTCCACGCCGTTGAGGCGCACACGGAAGCGGGCGCCCTCGATCGGCTCGATTTCCGCGCCCAGGTGGCGCAACAGGGATTCCACTTCACGCCAATGAATGTTGGCACTGATGGGGTCGTGAAATATCAGGCGGATGAGATTCTGATGCTTGGTACTCATGATTCGGTTCCGGTGACGCGCTCAGCGCACTGCCTCAATGTCCGCCGGCATAATGCCGAAATGTAACGACCGGCCCCGTGTCCGGCAAACCGCACGTTCATCGGAAAGGAAGCGCGTCATGTTCGAATCGGGTCAACAATCGGTGGACGGCAGGCCGGAGCGACGTACCCGCCCGGATCTTCGCCAGATTTTCGGCGACGTGGTGGCCTGCGTCGAGCCGTTCGTCACACGCGGCGGCCTCAACGGCCAACCCGCGGAATACTGGGCGATCCACGCCGTCAGCGATCGCTTTCCGCAGTTGGCGGCGCAGGATGCGCGCACGTTGGTCGCGGCGGCGTTGCGCTACTTGAGCGAACAGGTGCGGTGACGGCCGCGTCACGATTCGCCGGCCACGCCGGCCCGCGTGCCCGCGGACAGGCGGGCCGCCAGATTTTCCCAGCGGATCTCGCGCAAACTCTGCGCCAGACGGTGCACCTCGCCGGTCTCGACCTGACGCCGACGTTCGCGTCCGTCGTGCACGCCATGGTGTCGCAGCATCTCGCGCAGGGCCTCATGCTTGAGCTTGCGATCCGGACGCAGCACGTCGCCGGGGCGGGTGTGAAAGGCATCCTCCCCGGGCGCGCAGGTCCGATCGAAGACGTTGAAGTGGCGGCAGGCCATCGGGCGCAGCGGATGGATGGCGCACGCTTCTTCGAGCAGGAACGGACAGGCGTCCATGGCGCGATGGTTGGCCAGTTGCGCGGCCAGGCGAGCACGTGTGGACGCCTCCATCTGCTCCAGCACGTACCAGGCAATACCCATCAGCTCCAGCGGGTAGACGGGAATGTCGACATGACTGCGGCAGCAGTTGGCACAGCCGCGCGCGCACGCCAGTCTGCGTCCGTCGGCGCGCAGCGCGGCGGCCACGCCGCGATCGGTGATGTGCTGCACCTGTAACAGCAGGGCGAGCCAGGGCAGGCGTTTCTCGTCGGCAGCAAAGACCAGGCGGCCGGGCGCGGAGCGCATGGTGCTGCGCCTCAGCCGCGGTCCGGTTCCATGACCGCGTCGAGGTTGAGGTTGTCGCAGTAATCGAAGAAATCGCCGCGCAACGTGGGCAAATGCAGGTCGGCCGGCACCCCGATGACGATGTTGACCGAGAACATGGGTGTTCCGGTGTGCGGTGCGGGATAGGTTTCCGTGGCCAGTTCCTCGATGTTGATGCCCTGACGCGCGAAGAAGTCGGCCAGGCTGTGCACGATGCCTGGATGGTCCATGGCCACCACGTTGACGCGGTAGGGAATCAGCGGGGTCTTGCGTTCGGCCGGACGGGTGCGTTTGTGGGTGATGGCGAGGCCCAGTTCGCTACCGACTTGCCCGAGCCGGTCCTCGAGTTTGGTCAGCGCGTTCCACGGCCCGGAGATCAACATCAGGATGGCGAACTGGCCGCCCAGCACCGCCATGCGCGACTCCTCGATGTTGCAGCCGGCTTCGGCGATGCGGCTGGTGAAGCGTTGTACCAGGCCGATCTTGTCCTCGCCGGAGGCGGTTATGGCGAGATAGTCGATGTTGCTCATGGGCATGTCCGTCGGATTGCGATCGGGCGCCATTGTACCGGTTCGCCGCCGCCTTGCCGGTTGCCTCGGCGGTAGGCCGGACCCAGCAGCGAGGAGCGGCCGGTGCGAGCGCCGGGCGGCGATTCCGGACTTACGCAGGCGTGACGATGGCGGCTGGATTGCCACGGCGCTGCGCGCCTCGCAATGACGGCGGGGGCGTGGAGGGTGGTGCGTCCATTCGGCGCTGCAAGCGGATCACTCAGGCGCTACCATTCCGGCCCCGTTCACATCGAGGCAGCGACATGCGCGCCAGCATCATCGCGGTAGTCAATCAGAAGGGTGGCGCAGGCAAGACCACACTGGCCATGCTGCTTGCCGGCAGTCTGGGCGACCGGGGCAAGCGCGTTCTGGTCGCCGATGCCGACAGCCAGACGACGGCCGTGCACTGGGCCGGCATGGGTTCCGGCTTTCCTGCCGTGGTGGAGGATTACTCCGCCGAGGAGGGCAAACTACACAAGGCGCTGCGCAAACGCGAGGCGGATTTCGACTACATCGTCATCGACAGTCCGCCCGCCGCGGCGGCGCCGATCACCGCCAGCGCGCTGCGCGTCGCTCACCTGGCGCTGGTTCCGGTCATTCCTTCACCGCTGGACCTGTGGGCCTCGGTACGCATCCGCGAAGCCATTGGCCAGGCGCGTGAGCGCAACCCGGCGTTGCTGGCGCGCCTGGTGGTCAACCAGATGCAGCCGAACACGCTGCTGACACGCGAGGTATTGGGCATGCTGCCGCAGTTCGGCATCCCATTGCTGGAAGCGAGCCTCAAGGCACGCATTGCCTACCGTGAGTGCGCCGCACTGGGTAGCAGCATCCGCGCGCTCGGCAGCCGTGGCGCGCTGGCCGCCATGGAGGTCGATGCGCTGCGGCGTGAGGTCGAGGCGCTGTTGCAGGGCCGTTGACCACCACGCCGGTCGAGCGGTGTCGGGGTGCGGCAACGCAGGCCGCGGCGCCCGATCGCCGCGATGTTCAGCCGCGGCGGGGACCGCGCCAGGTCGGTTCCGCCACGCCGGCGGCGTGATTGAGCCAGCGCGCCAGCACGAACAGCAG
>CAYTRH010000012.1:0-24491 GCA_964440155.1 uncultured Thiobacillus sp.
GTGACGACCGCCGCCGGCCCGGACCGTGCGCGCGGCGCGCGCGGGCCGGTCAATGGCCCGGATCCGGTACGAACTTCAGTACGTTGCCGTTGATGCAATAGCGTTTGCCGGTGGGCGGTGGGCCATCGTCGAAGACGTGGCCCAGGTGGATGCCGGAGCTGGCGCTGCGCACCTCGACGCGTTTCATGCCGTGGCTGAAATCGTCGTGCAGGGTCAGCGCGCCGGGCAGCGGATTGAAGAAGCTGGGCCAGCCAGTGCGGCTGTCGAATTTGGCGTCGCTGCGGAACAGCGGCGCGCCGGTGATCGGATCGACGAAGGTGCCCGGCCGCTTTTCGTCCAGATGAGAACCGGTGAACGGCCGCTCGGTGGCGCTCTCGAACGCGATCCGGCGCTGTTCCGGTGTGAGCAGGCGAAAGCCCAGCCACTTCCAGAAGCGTGCCTGGTCACCGTTGTAGCCGGTGTAGCGCGACACCTCCCGGCCGTTCTCGAACAGCACGATGGTGGGCGTGGCGAACAGCGCCTTCTCCAGCATCCAGCCGGTGGGCGGGTTGGGATTCAGGGTGGCGACGATCGGCACCGGTGATTGCCAGCGATCCAGGATTTCGGCCTGGAACTGGCGGCAGAACGGACAGTCCTGCGCCTCGAACACCACGAGTTGGCGCTGCGCCGCCAGTTTGCCGCCATCGAGCCGCGCGGCCGCAGGCGGATCGGGATCGGCCGCCGCATGGGCGCCGGGGTAGCGGACGCCGGTGCCGCCGAGACCGCAATATCCGTCGGGATTCTTCTTCAGGTAGTCCTGGTGATAGTCCTCGGCGCGGTGATAGACCCGCAACGGTTCGATCTCGGTGGTGATGCTGCCGTAGCCCCGTGCGTTCAGGGCCTGTTGATAGACGTCCCGGGTCTCGATCGCCAGGGCCTGCTGTGCCAAGTCGGTGGTGTAGATCGCGCTGCGATAGTTGCTGCCGATGTCGTTGCCCTGGCGGTTGCCCTGGGTCGGGTCGTGGTTCTCCCAGAAACCGATCAGCACGGTCTTGAGGCTGGTGCGTGCGGGATCGAAGGTGACCTTGACCACCTCGGCATGATTGCGCTTGCTGCTGCGGCCGGCACGCAGCATCTTTTCGTGCGCCAGCACGGTGCGGTAGTCGCCGGCGACCTCGCCATTGGCATAGCCGCTCTCGACATCCACCACGCCGGGAATTTCCGCCATGCGTTTCTCCGCACCCCAGAAGCAGCCCATGCCGAGCACGATCGATTGCAGACGTGCATCCGTGCCGGTCGTGGTCGTCCCCGCCTGTGCCGCGGGATGGTCGGGCGCACACGCAGCCAGCAGCAGCGCCATACCGGCGGCGGCCAGCCAGACTTTGAGGATTTGCACGCTGGTCATGTCGTTTCTCCTTGCATCGGTCCGGCCCCTGGATTGGCGGTAGGTCGGCATTGCCACCGATAGTGGGCCGATCATCGGGTCGGGGTGATGATCGTGATGCCGGTCCCGAACTCGCGCCGTTGGACCATCGCTGCACACATTGGTTTGCACACCCCGCAAGCCGGCGGAAAATGCCGTGACGGTACAGTCCGCGCGCGTGTTTTTCCGCTATTCTGACAATGCCTTCGCAGTGCCATTTCAATACCTTTCGGACAGGAGAGTTGCACCATGACTGATCAGAAACCGGCCGGCAGCAAGCGCACCAGCAAGAAGACGGCCGAGACGATCGAACCGGCCAAGGCCACCAAGACCCCGGGCAAGGCCGCCGCGAGTGGAACATCGGCCACGGCCGCCAAGAAGGCCGCCGCCACCAAGTCCGTCGCAGCCGCCAACACACCCGTCAAGGCGGCGAAGTCGGTCGATAGCGCATCAGCCGCGGCGCCGCGCGCGACGGCGAAGCGGTCGACCAAGGCCACGGCCGCCGTCGGCGAGCTGGCGGTCGACAAGTCTGCGACGGCTCCGGCCAAGCGTGCCACCACCAAGGCGGTGGGTGAAGCCAAGCCGAAGAAGGCGGCTACCAAGCTCGTGGCCAAACCGGCCGCGCCGTCCCCGGAGGAACGCCAGCGTTGGATCGCCACCGCCGCCTACCATCGGGCGGAGAAACGCGGTTTCGCGCCAGGTTATGAGATGCTCGACTGGCTGGAGGCGGAAGCCGAGATCGACGCGCTGATCGGCAAGGCGTGATCCGGCCTCAGCCGCGCGGATGATGCGTGGCGTGCAGGTGCTTCAGCCGCTCACGCGCAACGTGGGTGTAGATCTGGGTGGTGGCGGTGTCGGCGTGCCCGAGCAGCATCTGGACCACACGCAGATCGGCGCCGTGGTTGAGCAGGTGGGTGGCGAAGGCGTGGCGCAGGGTGTGCGGTGACAGCGGCGTCTGGATGCCGGCGCGGGTGGCGTGGCGCTTGATCAGGTACCAGAACATCTGCCGGGTCATCGGCCCGCCGCGTTCGGTGACGAACAGCGCCTCGCTACTTCGCCCGTGCAACAGTGCCGGTCGCGCCTCGCCGGTGTAGCGCCTGACCCAGTGCAGTGCCTCCTCGCCCAGCGGCACCAGCCGTTCCTTGCGGCCTTTGCCCATCACACGCACCACGCCTTCGGCCAGCCCGACCGCAGGCTGAGGCAGACCGACCAGTTCGGATACGCGCAGGCCGGCGGCGTACAGGGTCTCCAACATGGCCTTGTCGCGCAGGCCCAAGGGCGTGGCGATGTCCGGCGCGGCGAGCAGGGCTTCGACGTCATGTTCCGACAGTGAGCGCGGCAGAGGTCTGGGCAGGCGCGGCGCCTGCACCGTCAGCGTCGGGTCGTCGGCGCGCCGGTTTTCGCGCAGCAGCCAGCGGTGATAGCGCTTCAGCGCGCTGAGCTGGCGCGCCAGGCTGCGTGCCGCGATCCGTTCGTCCAGGGCGCGGTGCGCCAGGAAACCTTCGATGTCGCCGCGTTGCGCCTGGTCGGGCGCGATGGCCTGCTGCGCCAGCCAGGCGAAGAACTGCGCGAGGTCGCGCCGATAGCTCTCCAGCGAGCGCGGCGCCAGCCCATCCTCCAGCCACAACGCATCGCAGAAGCGATCGAGTTCGGTGACCCGTGCCGTTTCAGAGCACGCCTTCATGCCGTAGCAACCAGCGTTTGATGTCCAGCGAGTGGCCGGTACGGCTGTGGTTGAAGCCGCCCAGCCCGCCGTCGGCAGCGATCACCCGGTGGCAGGGGATGAGGATGGGCAGCGGGTTGTCGCCCACCGCCTGGCCTACCGCACGGGCGGCGCTGTCGAGTTCGCGTGCGAGTTCGCCGTAGGCACGCGTGCAGCCGACCGGGATGCGACGCAACGCCTGCCAGACGCGCAGCCGGAACGGGCTGCCGACGGTGACCAGCGGCAGATCGGGCAGGTGCCGCGCATCGGCGAAATAGGCGTCCAGTTCGTCGGCGACGCGCGCCACCAGCGGCGCAGCCGAAGATCGTGGGCGCGTGCCCGGCGGCAGGAAGTCGAGCCCGGCCACGCCGGCGTCCCGGACGTACACGCCGATGGCGCCAAACGGTGCGGTCAGTACTGCGGCGTAGGGAAGGCGCTGAGTCATGGCGCGATTGTGAACCGCACCGGGCGCGAACGCCAACGCGGGGCCGTGCTCCGGCCCCCGTGCCGTCACCGATGGGGTTCGATCATGCGCCGCAGCCACTCGTGGAAGTGCACCATGCCGTCCTCCATGGGCGACTGGTAGGGGCCTTCCTGGCTGATGCCCTGCTGATATAACGCTTTGCGTCCCTGGTGCATGCCGTAGCAGATATCGTCATCCTCGACCGCGGTCTCGCGATAGGCGGCCTGTTCGGCTTCGACGAATTCGCGTTCGAACAGGGCGATGTCCTCGGGATAGTAGAACTCGACCACGTTCAGACAGGACTCGACACCGGTGGGGATGATGTTGCTGACCACCAGCGTATGCGGATACCACTCCACCATCAGCGCCGGGTAATAGGTCAGCCAGATCGCGCCGTGCGCCGGTTCTCGGCCCCCGCCGTAGCGCTTGACCTGCTGGTGCCAGCGGTTGTAGACGGCACTGCCGGGATGGGCGAGGCGGTCGTTGATGCCCACGGTCTGCACCGAGTACATCTCGCCGTATTCCCATTTCAACTGCTCGCAATCGACGAAATTGCCCAGACCCGGGTGATAGGGCACGACGTGGTAATCCTCCAGATACACCTCGATGAAGGTCTTCCAGTTGAAGCGGTAAGCGGTGATCTGTGTGCTGTCGTATCGATAGCCGGAGAAGTCCAGTTCGGCGGCGACCCCCAGGCTGGCCAGATCACTGTGGATGTCGCGCGGGCCGGCGAACAACAGCCCGTTCCAGTTGGCCAGCGGTGTCTTGTCCAGATGCAGACAGGGGTTGCCGGGGAAGTGCGGTGCGCCCAGCAGCTTGCCGCCGGTGTCATAGGTCCAGCGGTGGAACGGGCAGACGATGTTCTGGGCGTTGCCGCGCCCCTTGAGCATGCGCGCCTGGCGATGGCGACAGACGTTGGACAGCAGTTCGACCCCATTGGCATTGCGCACCAGCATCTTGCCGCCGTCGTACAGCCAGTCGAGTACCTGGTAATCCCCCAGTTCCGGCGTCATCAGTTCATGACCGACGTAATTCGCGCCGTTCCTGAACAGCAGGCGCATCTCCAGTTCGTAGATCGCGGGATCGAAATACCAGTCAACCGGCAGCGCGGGGCTGACCCGGGTAAGAACAGACGCGGCGGTCGGATGCGACATGCCCATTCCCCCAAATCAAAGAAGCAAGAAAAAAGGGTGAACCGCGAATTATGCCCGCGCGCGATGCGCCCGGCAAGACGATTTGTCGAGTCGTTTGTCTGCATAGTCCCGGCCCAGCGCTTGGAGTTCCTCCAGGGTGAAGCCGGCGGCGCGGCGCGCGGTCTCGTTGAACGGAGCGCGCGGCGCCGGCACGCCCGGGCTGGCCAGCAGCGCGCGAAAGGTGTCTTCCGCCGGCAGGCCGCGCTGCGCGCATAGCTGGCGGAACCAGCGGTCGCCGATGGCGACGTGGCCGATCTCGTCGCGCAGGATCACTTCCAGTATGGCGGCACCGGCCTGGTCGCCGTAGCCCGCCAGCTTGCGCCGTAGTCCCGGGGTCACGTCGAGGCCGCGTGCTTCCAGCAGGCGCGGCACCAGGGCCATGCGCATGAGCACGTCATGCGCGGTAGCTGTGGCCATCTGCCACAACCCGTCGTGTGCCGGGAAGTCGCCATAGTCGTGTCCGAGCGTGCGCAAATGATCGCGCAGCAGGCGGAAGTGATGCGCTTCCTCGGCCGCTACGCGCAGCCAGTCGCCGTGGAACGCCGGGGGCATATGGGTGAAGCGCTGCACCGCGTCGAGCGCGAGGTCGATGGCGTTGAACTCGATGTGCGCCAGCGCGTGGATCAGCGCTGCGTGGTTGCGCGGTCCGTTCAATTGCCGGCGCGGCAGTTCGGCTGGCGTGGCAAGCGGCGGTCGCGCCGGTCTGCCCGGCTGATCCAGCGGCGTTTCGTCGACCGGCGCACAGGTCAGCGCGCCGGCCTGCCAGGCAGCCCAGAGGCGTACTGCCGCCGCCGGCTTGCTATCGATATCGGCCAGCGCCAGCGCGTCGCGCGCGGCGAGGTGTGCGTTCATCGGCCGGAGCGACGCGGCATCAGGGCCAGCGCGGCGCGTTCGCAGCGTGCCATCCAGTCCGGCAGCAGCCGCGCGAACAACGCGCCCAGGCCAACCCCCAGCGCGTTGGCCGCCATGTCGTGGATGTCGCCCTCCCGGTAGCCGCTGCGCGCCTGCAACAGTTCCAGCGTCAGTCCCAGCAGCAGCAGGGCCAGTGCCGGCCGGCAGGCATCGCGCGCCAGCGGTGCCCACCAGGCCATCAGCGTGGCGTAGGCGAGCAGGTGATTGAGCTTGTCCTGCGCAGTCAGCGTGGTCGGCTGCGGCAGCGGCACCAACGACAGGGTCGCCACCATCAGCACCAGCAGCCAGCCCAGAGTCACCCAGACGCGGCGGAATCGCATCAGCGATATTCCACCAGTTCCTGCAGCGGCAGACGTTGTTTTTCCGGAGCGGCTTGCGCGCAGTAGCCCAGCGCCAGGATCAGCGCCGGCTCGTAGGTCTGCGGCGCGAGTTTGAGCAGGGCCCGCACCTGACCGGCGTCGAAGCCGCCGATCGCACAGGAATCCACGCCGATGCCGGTGGCCGCGATCATCATGTTGGCCGCCGCGATATGGCACTGCGTGATGCTCCAGGCTTTGACGTCGGTGCCGGCGTGGAACGCACGATAGTTGGCCAACGCGGGTTCCAGCGCATCGCCGGGATACTCGCGCGCCATCAGGCGGCGCAGATAGTCCGAGTCCGGTTCCAGCTCGGCCAGCTTGGCCAGGATGACCACCAGCGCGCTGGCCGTGCCCACCTGGGGTTGCTGAAAGCAGGCCGCTTGCATCGCCAGCTTGAGCTGGGGCGAAGTCAGCACGATGAACTTCCACGGCTCCAGGCCGAACGACGACGGCGACAGCCGCCCTGCTTCGAGGATGAATTCCAGATCCTCCCGCGCCAGCGCCCGGTCGGCCAGGAACAGGTGGCAGGCGTGGCGGCGCCTGAAGATGTCATGCAATTGCTGCTTCATGCTGAGCACCCCGACAAAGAACGCCATTCTAGCGCCAGCCGCATGTGGCAGCGTGCTTCGCCGGCCTGTGAAGCCGCTCACATCCCCGTCTGCGATCTCGCATTACACTGGACGAGAAAACGACCGCTTCCAAAGTCCGCTGCCCTGTCCATGAACACGCCCATCGCCGACCAGACGTCCGCCGCGGGAGTCCGCGTGCCGGAGCGAAGCACCGTCGACCATGCCGACTTCGCCGCCTTGCGTGAACGCAGCCTGATCTTTTCCACGCTGAGCGACGCGGAACTGACCGCGTTGATGCATCTGGCGCGTGTGACCCATCACGGCGCGCGTCACGTGGTGTTCCGCGAGGGCGAACCGGGCGATCACCTGCTGGTGCTGCTGCGCGGTCGGGTCAAGGTCAGTCTGGTGTCCGCCGAGGGCAAGGAGGTGATCCTCAGCCTGTTGGAGCCGGGCGACGTGTTCGGCGAGATGGCGCTGCTCGATGGCGAGGTGCGCAGCGCCTCGGTCACTACCATGGAAGAGTGCACCTTCCTCACCCTGGGGCGATGTGATTTCCTGACTTTCCTGGAGCGCACGCCGGGCGTCGCGCTGAAACTGCTGGCGGCCCTGTCGCGTCGTCTGCGCGCCACCAACGAGTTGGTCGGCAGTCTCAGCTTTCTCGGCCTGGCTGCTCGTCTGGCGCGGGTGCTGCTCAACCTGATGCAGCAGTACGGGCGCATTGGCGAGCATGGCATCGTCATATCATTACGGCTGTCGCAGGAGGAATTGGGCAATCTCGCCGGCGTCTCGCGCGAGAGCATCAATCGCCAGTTGCGCGCCTGGGTGGATGCTGGCTATATCGATATCAGCCATGGCAATATCGTGGTCAAACAGGCCGATGCCTTGTTCCGTGAGGCATTGTCGAATTGACGCAACAACCAACCGTCCCGCGTCCGCGCATCGTGCCCGAGTCATCGCGGCGCAACGCGCATCTGCTGTATTCGTCCGTACCGTTCTTCACCACATCGCTCAAGGAGCCCATCTGATGCGAACCACCCGCTTTTCCCTCAACGCGCTGAGCATGGCGCTGTTCATGGCCTCCAGCCTGCCCGCGCTGGCGCAGATGCAGGTCGCACAGTACAACCCGACCAACCCCGCCAGCCCGACCGGTTTCACTACTGGCCATGAACTCAACCGTACCATCGGTTGCCCCGGCCAGGGCATCCTCGGCACGCCCTGCCCGGAGCCGGTGGCTACCCGGCCCGCGGCTCCGGCCAAGGCGGCGCCCGCCGCGCAGCCGGCCGCCCAACCCGCGGCTGCGCCGGTCGAAGACCGCTGGTTGCGTAGTTACCTGTACGTGCCCACGGGCGTGCGCGAGACCAGCGGCCTGATGGTCGAGCGTTCGGTGCCGCGTGAAGTCGTGGCCGGCCAGCCGTTCGATTACATGCTGAAGGTCACCAATCTGACGCCGGCCACGTTGACCGACGTGGCGGTGCAGGACGTGTGCGGCGACAACTTCAAGCTGATCGACAGCAAGCCGGCCGCCACCAAGCTCGATGCCGGCACGCTGGTGTGGAATCTGGGCGAGATGCAGCCCAAGGAAGTGCGCCAGATCCTGGTGCGCGGTGCCTATCCCGCCGGTGCGGCCGCGCGCAACTGCGTCAGCGCCAGCTACGACATGGCCGCCTGCCAGGATCTGAAGGTGGTCGAACCCAAGCTCGCGCTGGCGGTCAGTGCGCCCGCCGAGATCCTGCGCTGCGAGCCGATCCCGGTGCGTTACACCGTCAGCAACCCGGGTACCGGCGCCGCCACGGACGCGTCGCTGACCCAGAACGCGCCGCAGGGCATGACCGCCAAGGATGGCACGCTGGTGGGTGTGACGTCGTTGGGCGATCTCGCCGCGGGTGCCAGCCGCACGCTGGAGACCGTGTTCACCGCCGCCAAGCCGGGCGTGTATGAATTCGCGCCGGTGGCGGGTGCCAAGCCGGAACTCAAGGCCGAGGCCAGCGCCAAGACGCGCGTCACCGAACCGGCGCTCAAGGTCGAGAAAACGCTGCCCGGCACGCTGATCCTGGGCCGCGAACTGACCTACGACATCACCGTCAGCAACACCGGCGACGCCAAGGCCAGCAGCCTGGTGCTGGAGGAAGCGCTGCCGCGTGGCGCCAAGTTCGTTTCCGCGTCCGATGGCGGCCGCGCCGAGGCCGGACGTGTGGTGTGGAACCTGTCGGATCTGGCCCCGGGCGCGTCGCGCACCGTGCGGGTGACGATGAACACCGAGTCCATCGGCGATCTCGAAGTCACCACGCGGGCCAAGGCCTATTGCGCCGCCGATGCCGACGCCAGCGCCAAGGCCAACGTCATCGGCGTGCCGGCGGTGTTGCTCGAGCTGATCGACGTCAACGATCCGGTGGTGATCGGCAACGAAGAGATCTTCACTATCACCGTGACCAACCAGGGCACCGCCACCGACATCAACGTGCGCATCGTCGCCTCGCTGGAGAACAGCATGGAGTTCGTCGCGGCCCAAGGCGCAACCGCGCCGGTGGCCACCGGTCAGCGTATCGAGTTCGCGCCGCTGCCGCGCCTGGAGCCGGGTGCGAAAGCGACCTGGACGGTGCGCGCCAAGGGTGTGTCGCCGGCCGACCACCGCTTCACCGTGGTCATGACCAGCGACCTGCGTCAGCGCCCGGTGATGGCGACGGAAGCCACCACGGTCTACAAGTAAGCCGATACACCGCGTTTTTGAGGGCCTCCCGCGAGGGAGGCCTTTTTCGTTTCCGCGTCCCTCGGCTTGCGATCTGCGGCCGGCATGGGGCGCGTGTAGAATTTCCGCCTGCGCGCGAGCGCTGGTGTTTCACGTTGACGATAGGATTGACACGCCATGAAGGGCCCGAAGACCTACGACGAGTATGTCGATCTGGTACACCAGGCGGTGTACGAGATCGACGAGATGCGCGCCGGCATCGAATACGACCCGGAGAACGCCGAACGCTGGTCGGCCATGCTCGACCAGCTCGACGGCGTGCTGCGCAAGCTGTACGACGACATGATTTCCGATCGTTATCAGTTCCCGACCGACCGCGATCTGCCGTACATGCCGTTCATCAATCGCTGGGGGCGGGAGATCCCGTTCAAACAGTTGCTGGTGGTGATCAATCAGACCCACAAGAACGGCCTGGCACGTGACTAAGTACCTGGTCGTCATCCTGGTCATCGTGCTGGTGGTCTATCTGCTGCGGCGTTCCGCCGCGAAGCGGGTGGAACCGCCGCGCGAACGACGCAAGGTCGAGGACATGGTGCGTTGCCGCGTGTGCGGCGTGAATCTGCCCCGATCCGAAGCCCTCCTCAGCCGGGGACGCATCTACTGTTGCGATGAGCACCGCCGCGCCGACGAGCGCGATTGACGCCCCGCCGGTCGTGCGCGGCGTCGGGGTCGATGCCGAGCCGGACGGCTTCTGGCGCTCCCTGGTCCATCTCAATCGCTTCCGCCTGTTCCTGGGTGTGGCGCTGGCGGCGGCAGGGTTCGCCAGCGAGCACATCTATCAACGCCTGGAGTACCCCGGCCTGTTCATGCTGGCCTGCGCCGCTTATTTCCTGGCAGCGTTGCTGTTCCAGCGGCCGCTGAGCCGGCGCAGCGATCCGTTCGAACGCCAGGTGGTGCGCCAGGCGCTGGTGGACATCGCCTGCCTCGGCGTGATCCTGTATCTGACCGGCGGCAACTCCAGTGGTATCGGTCTGCTGTTGATCGTCACGTTGGCCGCGGTGGGCATGCTGCGCGACACCCGCCAGGTGTTGTTCTGGGCGGCGCTGGCGTCCATCGTGGTGCTGGCGGAGCAGACCTTGCAGTGGTGGCGCTATGATCTCGGCGTTACCGGTTTCGTGCGTGCCGGGCTGCTGTCGATGGGGTTCTTCGCGGTGGCCCTGCTGTCACACGCGCTGGCCAAGGGTACCCGCTCGGCGGCTGCGCTGGCGCAGGAGAAGACGCGGCAGGCACGCAGCCTGGCGCGCATCAACGAACGCATGATCCAGGAACTGCCGTATGCGGTGATGGCGGTCGGCGGTGACGGTGAAGTCCTGCAATACAACGCGCGCATCGAGGCGTTATTGGGTGGCCCGTTGCTGGCCGGCTGCGCCTTGGGGCGTTGCGCCCCGGGGCTGGCAGCGCTGTGGCAGGCGTGGTGCCAGGGTGAAAAGCTGCCTACGCATCCGCTCGACCTCGGCCAGGAGGGCCGCCGTCTGCGTCCGCGCTTCATCGAACTGGAGCCGACGCGGCGCGAGGGCGCGCTGATCGTGCTAGAGGACGTCAGCGAACTGGAGGCGCGCGCGCAGCGTATGAAGCTGGCCTCGCTGGGCATGCTCACCGCCAATCTGGCGCACGAGATCCGCAATCCGCTGTCCGCCATCCGTCATGCCGCCGGGCTGTTGCGTGAAGACGCCGGTGACGGCATGGCGGCCAAATTGACACGCATCATCGAGGACAACACGCGCCGTCTGAACGCGCTGGTGGAGGACGTGCTGGCACTCAACCGCCGTGATCGGGTGCGGCGCGAGGTGGTCGAGCTGGCCGGCTTTCTGACGCCCTTCATCCAGCAATTCACCCAGCGCGAGGGGGTGGCGGCGGGCGTCATCACCCTCGATGCGCCCGATGGGCTGAACGTCTGCATGGACATCGGCCATCTCGAACAGATTCTGTGGAATCTGTTGCGCAATGCGTGGCGTTATTGCAGCCGGGGCGCGGACAGCATCCGCGTGCGCGCCGAGACCCGCGGCAGCACCGTGGAGATCGTGGTGTTCAATGACGGGCCGCCGATTTCCAGCGAGGTCCGCGCGCATCTGTTCGAACCGTTCTACACCACGGAGAAGCAGGGCTCGGGGCTGGGGCTGTACATCGCCCGCGAACTGGCGGAGGCCAACGACGCGTACCTGCGCTGTCCGGAATACGCCGACGGCACCGGCTTCGTGCTGCGCTGCCAAGTTCCGCCCTGCTGATTACACTCTGGTCATGCCGATACCGATGAAACGCCCACGTGTGCTGCTGGTGGATGACGAGCCGGATCTGCTCGATCTGCTCGAACTCGACCTGTCGCGCCTGGGGCTGAACTGCGAACGTGCGCTGAGCGTGGCCGAGGCGATGAAGCGGCTGCGTACCAGCAGCTTCGATTTGTGCCTGTGCGACATGCGCCTGCCCGACGGCGAGGGTCTGGACGTGGTGCGACACATCGCCGAACGTCACCCGCGCACGCCGGTGGCGGTGATCACCGCGTTCGGCTCCGCCGAGAACGCCGTGGCGGCGCTCAAGGCCGGTGCCTTCGACTATGTCGAGAAGCCGGTCACCCCGGAAAAGGTCCGCAGCCTGGTGCGATCCGCGCTGCGCGTACCCGATGTCGCACCGGGCGCAGCGGTACGCCCGCTGGTCGGCGATTCGCCGCCCATGTGTCAGGTGCGTGCATTGATCGAACGCGTGGCGCACAGCCAGGCGCCGGTGTTCATCAGCGGCGAGACCGGCACCGGCAAGGAAGTGGCGGCGCGCCAGATCCATGCGCTCAGTCCGCGCGCGGCGGCGCCGTTCATCGCCGTCAACTGCGGCGCCATACCGGAGAACCTGATGGAGAGCGAGTTCTTCGGCTATCGCAAGGGTGCGTTCACCGGCGCGGACAGCGAGCGCGACGGTTTCTTCCAAGCTGCGCGCGGCGGCACCTTGTTCCTGGATGAAGTCGCCGATCTGCCGTTGCCCATGCAGGTCAAGCTGCTGCGCGCGATCCAGGAGAAGCATGTGCGCCGGGTCGGTGACACCGTCGAGGAGCCGGTCGACCTGCGCGTCATCAGTGCATCGCATCAGGACTTGCAGAGCCTGGTGGCCAGCGGCCGTTTCCGTCACGATCTGTACTACCGTCTCAATGTCATCGCGCTGCGCATGCCGGCGCTGCGCGAGCGTCTGGAGGATCTGCCGGCGCTTGCGCGGCATATCCTCGCGCGCCTGGCCGCTGCCAACCGGGTGGCCGTGCCGGAACTGGATGGCGCGGCGCTGGAGGCGCTGCGGCGTTACGACTACCCGGGTAACGTGCGTGAGCTGGAGAACATCCTGGAGCGCGGGCTGGCGCTGGCCGATGGCGGTGCCATCAGCCCCGAAGCGCTCAATCTGGTGCCGCCCGGCTCCGCCGCAACCGACGACGCGGCGGACGCGGCGGACGGCGACGGTGGGCTGCAAGCGATGCTCGACCGTGCCGAGACGCGCGCCATCCGCGATGCGCTGGAGCGGGCCGGCGGCAACAAGACCGCCGCTGCGCGTCTGCTGGGCATCACCTTCCGCTCGCTGCGCTATCGGCTGGAACGTCTCGGACTGGAGTAGCGACGGGCGGACGCAGTGATGATCGCGCTGGATGAATTCGACTACCACCGGCGCCTGGCGCACACCCGGGGGGTCGCCCTGGTGTTGTTCTCCAGCCCGCAGTGCGGCACCTGCCGGGTGGTGGAGCGCCGCCTGGCCGACAGCGCCCCCGCCGGCATCACGTTGTTCCGCGTCGACGTGCAGCGTGCCACGGCACTGGCGCGCGCGTTCGAGGTGTTCCATCTGCCGACCCTGCTGCTGTACCGGGATGGCGCCTATCATGCCCGGCTGGATTGCGAGGTTACCCCGGCCGCGCTGGACGCGGCGATCGCGCACGCGCTGGCGCTGCCGCCGCAGGAGGAGCCGTGAGCGTGCCGGCTGCCGGGTTCACGCTGGATGAGCAGGGTTGGGTGACGCCGGCACGCCGCGTCATCTCACCCAACTGCGATGCCCGCCCGCCCGATGCGCGCATCCGCCTGCTGGTGATCCACAACATCAGTTTGCCGCCGGGCGAATTCGGCGGGCCGTGGGTGGAAGCCCTGTTCACCAACCGGCTGGATGCGCAGGCACATCCCTACTTTGCCACCATCGCACCGTTGCGCGTGTCGGCCCACTTGTTCATCCGCCGCGATGGCGAACTGGTGCAGTTCGTGCCCTGCCGGGCACGTGCCTGGCACGCCGGCGCGTCGAGCTGGCGCGGGCAGGCGCGCTGCAACGATTTCTCCATCGGCGTGGAGCTCGAGGGCAGTGACCACGTGCCGTTCGATGCCGCGCAATACGCCTGTCTGAATCGGCTGATCGCGGCATTGCGCGCGGCCTATCCGGAACTGGTAGACATCGCCGGACACGCCGACATCGCACCCGGACGCAAGACCGATCCGGGGCCGTATTTCGATTGGAGTCGGGTGGTCTGGGCGGCCGCGCCGGCTGGCGCACCGCAGCGGGCTGGCTGAAGCCCGCGGCGCCGGCCTCAGGCCGCCTGCGCGGCGATGTGCGCGCCGATGCGGCGCACATGATTGCGCTCGTCGACGTACACCAGTCTGGGTGCGTGCTGGGCCGCCTCCAGGTCGCCGTACACCGCGTAGCTGGCGATGATCAACAGGTCGCCGACGGCCGCACGCCGCGCCGCGGCGCCGTTCACCGAGATCATGCCGGAGCCGCGTTGCGCGCGGATGGCATAGGTGGTGAAGCGTTCGCCGTTGGTCACGTTGTACAGATGGATCTGTTCGTATTCGCGAATGTCGGCGGCTTCCAACAGGCGTTCATCGATTGCGCAGGAGCCCTCGTACTCCAGCTCGGCGGCGGTGACGCGCACGCGGTGCAGCTTGGATTTCAGCAGGGTGCGATGCATGGTTGGGGAGGCGGGGCAAAGGGGGCAGGATTATAGCCCCCTATTGCGCTGCCCGATGCGCCTCTGCCCGCGTCGTAGCGGGCCTCGCCGGGCACGGATGGTGGCTACCCGATGCGATGCGGCAGCACCACCTCGACGTTGTCGATCAGCCGTGTCGTGCCCAGCCTGGCCGCGGCCAGCACCACCAGTTCCCGCGTATCCGGCGCGGGCGGCTGCAAGTCCGCCTGCGCGCGCACGGCCACATAATCCACCTGCCAGCCGTGAGTCGTCAGTTCGGCCTCGGCCCCGGCAACGACGTCGGTCGCATCGGTACCCCGTTCGAGTCGCGCCGCCGCCGTGCGCAGCGCGCGGTACAGGCGTGGTGCCTCGGCCCGCTGCGCCGGCGACAGGTAGGCGTTGCGCGACGACAGGGCCAACCCGTCCTCGGCCCGCCGCGTGTCCACGGTGATGACCTCGATGGGCAGATTGAACTGCCGCACCATGGTCTGGACGATGAAATACTGCTGGTAGTCCTTCTTGCCGAACACGGCGTAGCGTGGTGCCACCATGTTGAACAGCTTCAGCACCACGGTGGCCACACCCTGGAAGTGACCGGGACGATGCGCGCCGCACAATTCGTCCGCCATCGGCGGCAATACCACACAGGTCTGCGGCTGCGGATACATCTCGCCGACATCCGGCGCGAACACGATGTCGGTGCCGGCATCGGCCAGATGCGCGCAGTCCTGTGCCAACGTGCGCGGATAGCGCTCGAAATCCTCGCCCGCGCCGAACTGCAACGGATTGACGAAGATGCTCGCCACCACCGGCGCACCGTGGCGGCGGGCGCGTTCGATCAGGGCGAGATGGCCGGCATGCAGATTGCCCATGGTCGGCACCAGCGCGCATTCGCGCGCGTCGCGCAGTTCGGCGCGCAATTCGTCGACGCGATGGATCAGGCGCATCACAGCCCGTGCTCCGGTCCGGGAAATTCCCCGGTCTTCACCGCGGCGGCATAGGCGCGAACCGCCGCCGCGACGTTCCCGGCGCCCTCCATGAAGTCCTTGGCGAAGCGCGGCGGCTTGGCGGTGAGGCCGAGCATGTCCTGCAACACCAGCACCTGGCCGTTGCAGTGCGGACCGGCGCCGATACCGATGGTGGGGATGGCGAGGCGCTGCGTGGTCTCATCGGCGAGTACCGCCGGGATGGACTCCAGCACCAGCATGCTGGCGCCGGCCAGCGCCAGCGCCTCGGCGTCACGCATCAAGCGCTCGGCGGCGGCGACGTCGCGCGCCTGCGCGCGGTAGCCGGTGACGTTGACCGACTGCGGCAGCAGGCCGAGATGCCCACACACGGGAACACCGCGTTCGTTGAGGAAACGCACGGTGTCGAGCATCACCGCGCCGCCTTCCAGTTTGACCATGTTGGCACCGGCAGCCAGCAGGCGCGCAGCGGCGGCGAATGCCGCCTCCGGGCCGGGCTGATAGCTGCCGAATGGCAGGTCGGCCATGATGAACGCCGCACCGGCGACGCCGCGCGCCACCGCCTCGGTGTGGTAGACCATGTGCTCCAGGGTCACCGGCAGCGTGGTGGCGTGGCCCTGGATGGTCATGCCGAGGGAGTCGCCCACCAGCAGCAGGTCGATGCCGTTGTCCGCGAGCACCCGGGCGAAGCTGGCGTCATAACAGGTCAGGGCGGCCAGCTTCTCGCCTTTTTCCACGCGGGCCAAGAGCTGCGGCAGAAACATGGTTCACGCTCCGGGGTTGTAGGGAAACACGCACGCGGCATGGTCGAGTTGCTCGCGCTCCACCGCCGGCAGTGCCGTACCGTGGTGATGATAGAAGAACTCGCGGCCGACCCGCAGCAGCGTGGTCCAGCCGATGTCGCAGCGGGTCTCGACGACGACGGGGCGGTGACGTTGCGGCATGACGGCTGTCCACCCGCCCGCATCAGTGGGCGGCTGCGCGTCCCGGTGCCCGCCGAGCGCCCGGCCAGGGGGTGATGTCACCCCGGTCGATGCGCGCCAGGAAGTCGCGTGCCGGGCCTTGGCCGGGTATGCCGATGTCCGGCGCGATCTCCAGCAGTGGCACCAGTACGAACGCGCGTTCGCTCATGCGCGGATGGGGTAGGGTGAGGCCGGGCTCGTGCAGGCACAGATCGTCGTACAGCAGCAGGTCCAGGTCCAGCGTGCGCGGCGCGTTCTTGAACGCGCGCCGGCGACCATGGCGCAGTTCGATGCCCAGCAGTGCATCGAGCAGCTCGCGTGGCGTGAGACGGGTGCGCAGTGCCGCGACGGCGTTGATGAAATCCGGTTGCGCGGCATAGCCCACGGGTTTGGACCGGTACAGCGACGACAACCGCAGCAGACGCGCGCCGGGCAGGCGGTCGATCTCGTCCGCGGCACGCTCGATCTGCGCCGTCGGCTGGTCGAGATTGGCGCCCAGCGCGACGAAGGCCGTGGCTTCAGGCAACCCCGGCCTCGCTGGTGGCGGCCGGTACGCGTCGCCGGCGCCGACGCGGCTTGCGTTTGGCGTCGCCGGGGCCGAGCTGCGCGATCATCGCCGCGCGCTCGCCATCGTCGGCCTGGGTGAACCGGGTCCACCAGTCGGCGAGTTCCCGCGGCGCATCGCCACCGCGCGCCCGGATCAACAGGAAATCGTAACCGGCACGAAAGCGCGGATGCGCCAGCAGCCGATAGGGGCGGGCGCCGGTGCGCTGTTCGAAGCGCGTCTGCAATGCCCAGATTTCCTTGATCGTGCCGTCGAAGCGGCGCGGAAACGCCAGGGCGTCACGCTGGCGCTCCAGCACCGTGTCCATGGCTTCGTGCAGCGCGGCCTGCGCGCTCACGCCCTCCTGCTGGTTGGCGCGCCACGCCTCGTTCATGTCGAACCACAGCAGGCAGGCGAGCATGAACGCCGGCGAGGCGGAATGCCCCTGGCGCACGCGCTCGTCGGTGTCGTGCAGGGCGGCATGCAGGAAGGGCTGGCGCGCCGGGTCGTCGAGGATGGCATCGAGCATGGGCAGGATGCCGCGGTGCAGTCCCTCGGCGCGCAACTGGTGCACGCCACGCTCGGCATGGCCGGACAACAGCAGCTTCATCATCTCGTCGAACAGCCGTGCCATGGGGATGCGCGCCAGCATGGGTGCCAGTTCGGCGATGGGGGCGCGGGTGGCCGGGTCGATGCGGAAGTCCAGCTTGGCGGCGAAGCGCGCCGCGCGCAGCATACGCACCGGATCCTCGCGGAAGCGCTGGGCCGGGTCGCCGATGATGCGGATCACGCGGGCACGGGCATCCTCGACGCCACCGTGCCATTCCCAGATCTCTTCCTTGTCCGGGTCGTAGTACAACGCGTTGATCGTGAAGTCGCGGCGTGCGGCATCCTCCTGATGCGTGCCGAACACGTTGTCGCGCAGCAACAGGCCGTCGTCGGCGGTGACGCGCGCATCGTCCTCGCCATCATCGGCGTCCGGGGTGGCGGCGCGGAAGGTGGTGACCTCGATGACATCGGCGCCGCAATAGACATGCACGATCTGGAATCGGCGGCCAATCACGCGGGCGCGCCGGAATACCGCGCGCACCTGTTCCGGAGTGGCATCGGTGGCGACATCGAAATCCTTGGGCACACGTCCCAGCAACAGATCGCGCACGGCGCCACCGACCACGAACGCGCTGTAACCCGCCTGGCGCAGTGCACGCGTGGTCTTCAAGGCGCACGGATGGATGCGGTCGCGCGGGATGCCGTGCTGCTCGCGCGTGAGGATGCGCGGGCCGGACTTCGCCTTGCGGCGGAATATCTTGTCGATGAACCGGCGGATCATGGATGCCGGTGTCTGCTTGGATACATGACGGGACAGCTCCTCGAAGCGGCGCAGTATACACCCGGCCGGCAGTGCCTCGGCTTGCCCCGACCGGCCCCGCCGGGCTACAGTTACGCCGTTGTTCACCACGAGGATCATCGGGAGTGTTAGCCCTCATCGAAGCCGCCGGCTGGCCGATCTGGCCGTTGATCATCGCCTCCATCCTTGCTCTGGCCATCATCTTGGAACGCATGTACAGCCTGCGCTCGGAGCGCGTGCTGCCTGCCAACCTGCTCGACCAGACCCTGGCCAACCTGCGCCAGCACGGGGTCAATCCGGACTTGCTGCGTGCGCTGGCCACCGGTTCGCCGCTCGGGCGGGTGCTCGCCGCCGGTGTGCGCAACCTGGGCAGCAGTCGGGAGGTCATGAAGGAGTCGCTGCAGGAAACCGGGCGGGTGGTGGCGCATGAACTGGAACGTTACCTGCTCACGCTGGGCACCATCGCTTCGCTGGCGCCCTACATGGGCCTGCTCGGCACGGTGATCGGCATGGTCGAGATCTTCGGTTCGCAGTCGCCCACCGGCGGCAACCCCGCCATGTTGGCGCATGGCATCTCGGTGGCCCTGTACAACACCGCGTTCGGTCTGATCGTCGCCATCCCCAGCATGATCTTCTACCGCTACTACCGCGGCCGGGTGGACGACCTGCTGGTGGAGATGGAGCAGCAGGCCGTGCGTCTGGTCGAGATCGTGCACGGCGAGCGCAAGTAGGGGCGGACCATGATCTTTCCGCGCGCGCGCCGCGACGAACCCGAGATCAACCTGATTCCGTTGATCGACGTGATGCTGGTGGTGCTGATCTTCCTGGTGGTCACCACCACGTACGCGCGCTTCGCCGAGTTGCAGATCAACCTGCCGCAGGCCCAGGGTGACAGCGTCAAGGACACGCCGGCGCAGATACACGTGGGGGTCGATGAGCAGGGCGGCTATGCCATCGACGAGACGCGCCTGCCGGCGGGGGCCGGGGTCGAGTCGCTGGCCGGTGCGCTCACCACCGCGGCCGGTGGCCAGCCCGACCCGGTGGTGATCATCCAGGCGGATGCGCGCGCCATGCACCAGTCGGTGATTCGCGTGATGGATGCCGCGCGCCGCGCCGGCTATGCGCGCGTGACCTTCGTGACGCAGACGCCATCCGATTGAGTCCGTCACCCGGCGCCCGGTGAGCCAGGTCTCCGCGTCCACGCGCGCCGGCCGGTTCGTCGCGGCGGTGACGCGCTGCTGGTTCCAGGCCGGCGGACTCGGCTGCCGCCTGTTCACGTCGACGGTGGCGCCGCTTGCCTGGCTCTATGCCTTCGTGACGGCGGCGCGACGTTGGGCCTATCGGGTGGGTCTGAAGCGCGTCAAGCACCTGCCGGTGCCGGTCATCGTCGTCGGCAACATCACCGTCGGTGGCACCGGCAAGACCCCTTTGACCCTGTGGCTGGCGCACTGGCTGCGGCAGGCGGGGTACAGTCCGGGTATCGTCAGCCGGGGCCACGGCGGCAGCGCACGGCGGCCCATGCCGGTGCGCGGCGATAGCGACGTCGCGCTGGTCGGCGATGAGCCCCTGCTGCTGGCGCGACGCGCCCAGTGCCCTGTTTGCATCGGCCGCGCCCGCGTGGAGGCGGCGCGGCTGCTGCTGGCGCTGCATCCGGAGGTGGACGTGCTGTTGGCCGATGATGGTCTGCAACACTATGCGCTGGCGCGCGATTGCGAGATCGTCGTGGTCGACGGTGCACGCGGCTTTGGCAACGGCCGACTGCTGCCGGCGGGGCCGCTGCGCGAACCGATCGCGCGCCTGAGCACGGTCGATGCGCTGGTGCTCAACGGCGATGGCGACGCCGTATCGGTCCTGGCGCGCACGACCGACACGCCACTGTTCCGCATGACGCTGGAGGGCGCGCGCTTCGTCAACGTGTTCGACGCCGACCGCGTCGTCAGCGCGGCCGAACTGCCGGCCCAGCGGCTGAGCGCGGTGGCCGGCATCGGCCACCCGGATCGCTTCTTCGCGCGCCTTTCCGCCCTGGGCCTGAAGTTCACGGCGCATGCATTCCCCGATCACCACACTTATCGCGCGCATGATCTACCCGCGGGCACCGTGCTGATGACCGAAAAGGACGCCGTCAAATGCGCGCACTTCGGGCGCGATGATCTGTGGTATCTGGCGGTTGACGCCAGCGTCGACGCGGGACTAAATAGGCTGCTGTTGCAACGTCTGAAGGCCATCGATGGACCCCAAGCTGCTTGAGATTCTGGTCTGTCCCCTGTGCAAGGGGCCGCTCGTCCATCGCCGCGATCGAGCGGAACTGGTGTGCAAGGCCGACCGCCTGGCCTTTCCCATTCGCGACGGCATCCCGGTGATGCTGATCGACGAGGCGAGGACGCTCGATGAGGGCGAACTCGCCACCGTGTGATGCCCGCGCGCTTTCCGCTGCAATCCCTGCTCGACCACGCGCTGCATCGCATGGACGCGGCCGAGCGGCTGCTGCGCATGCTCAAGCACAAGGAAGATGCGGCAGCCGAGCGGTTGCGTGAACTGGAAACCTACCGCGACGAGTATCGGCTCCGGCTCGGCGGTGGCGGCGATCGCGCCATGGGCATCGGATTGCTGCGCGACTTCTACGTCTTTCTGGCCAGGTTGGACGAGGCCATCACCCATCAGCGGCACGAACTGGAGCAGGCGGGCGCGCGCTGGCGCCAGGCGCACGCCCAGTGGCTGGAGCTGCGTCGGAAGGTGAAAGCCTACCAGACGCTGGCGGCGCGTCACGCACATGAGCAGAACCGGCGCCAGGAACGGGCCGAACAGCGCCAGACCGATGAGATCGCATTGCGCCGCCATGTCGGGCGGCGCGACCGCCCGCCCGCGTGAAGGCGACGTTGGCGGCGTGTCGGTGACACTGCCGCGGCGATCGCCCATGGGCCGTGCATGACGTGCTCGTGGCTGCGTTGGCCCGCGTCTTGCTTCAGACCTTCCGTAATGATGCGGAGGGCGATATGGCCGAACTGTTGATGGCGCTGGAAGGCGTCGTGGCAAGTCTGAAGGGAGAGCAACGGAACAGCGATGCGGCAATGGACCCCATGTCCGCGGCGCAATCGCCGTTCCAGGCGCTGCTCAGCGCGCGCCGGGCCGAAGTCGTGCAGGAGGCGATGACGGCGTGGGCCGACGGCGCGCGCATCGACCACCCGCCCGCGGCCATCCCGCCCGTTGCCGCATCACTGCGCACCAGACCGCATGGGCCGCTGCCTGACCCGGTCGACACGTCGCCCGTTCCGGCCACGGCTGCCCATGTCGCGCAGCGCGCCGTGCCGGCGGCCGCCGATGCGACCATGGTCCAGCCATCTCCGGGTGCGAACGTGCCCGCTGTCGGCGCTGAAGGCGAACCTGATCCGGAAGCCGCGAAGTTGGGCCGGGCGCCGATCGACCAGCGCGGACGGGACGACTGGGCGACCGTTCTACCTGCGTCGTCGGCCGTGCCGGTGTTGCATCCGATGCCAGCGGCGCCGGCCGTGGCGTTGGCGGTCGAGGGCGTGCGCGCACCGGCAATCCCTGCCCCGAATGGGCAAGCCTTGCCGGCCGCCGTGTCCGCCCCGGCGGCCGAGGTGGCGTCTGCACTGGCGGGTCCGCAGGCGCCCGGCTCGGGCGGGGGTGGTGCCGATGCCGCGCCCGACCCAGCGGTCGCGGCCGTGCTTCCACCAGTCAACGGTGCTGCGGAACTGCGCCTGACGGCGGGCGACGATGCGCCGCCGGCGGTGCAGAGCCTGCGTGCGCTGGATTCCCTGGTCCGTGGTGGTGACGCGAAGGTGCACCTGGTGCTGGAAACGCCGCTGCGCGGTCAGGCATTCGCTGCCGAACTGAGCGACAAGCTGGTCTGGCTGGCCGGGCGCCAGGGGCAGTGGGCCGCGCTGTCGCTGAACCCGCCGCATCTGGGTAACGTCGAGGTGCGCCTGACGCTGACAGGGGGTGAGGCCAGCGCGCAGTTCTTCAGCGCACAGCCGGCGGTGCGCGATGCGCTGGAAGCGGCGTTGCCACGGTTGCGTGAACTGATGGCGGGCGCCGGCATCCAGTTGGGCGATGCGCAGGTGCGCGACCAGGCTTTCTCCGGCCGTGACGACGCGCCCCGCTTCACCGTTCCGCTGACCGCAGCGGCGCGCTTCGCCATGTCGTCGGCGGACGAGCCCATGCGACCTCACCTGGCGGGCAGGGGGCTGATCGACCTGTATGCCTGACCCGGTCGCGGCGTTGCCGTGCCGCGTTCGCAGCGGCCGTCGGCCGAGGTCAACCCCCCGAGTGATGCGCTACGCTCGCACGCCGATGCCGCCGGGTAGCACGTGCCGCCTTGGCCGGCGCGGCTCGGCGCAACGGTGACGGCGGCCGCTCCTTCTGCGCGCACCGACCCGCAGGAACGGATGCAGCGGCCCCCGCTGGTGCCGCAACTGCGTCGATGGTCCCCACGTCATGCTTGCCTATTTCCCGTGCATGACGTAATAAAGAACATAAGGTTTTTCCAAGAACTTTCTGTTTTTGTGTGATATTTTCCGCAATCGCGTTTTTTCTCCGGGGGAGTCATGGCGAAGCAGGAAGCGGCACCGGCCGAAGCGGCCGCGCCCAAGAAAGGCGGCAAGCTGAAAATCATCATTCTGGCGGTGGTGGGGGTGCTGTTGCTGGCGGTGATCGGCGTCGGCGCGTTGCTGCTGATGCCCAAGGGGGATGACAAGGCCGAGAGCGCGGAAGTCAAGAAAGACACCGGCAAGCCGCCGGTCTACGAGACTTTGGCGGTGTTCACGGTCAATCTGGCCGATCCCCAGCATTATCTGCAAACCGAGCTGCAACTGGCCGTGGCCGACGTCAAGGCGCAGGCCAGGGTCAAGGAACGCATGCCGGAAGTGCGTGACGCGGTGATCCGGTTGCTGTCGAGCAAGACCATGGACGATCTGACCCAGGCCGACGGCAAGGACCGGCTGGCCGAGGAATTGCGGCAGCAGGTGAACGACGTGCTCGGCGCCAAGAGCGACGACGAAGGCGTGCGTCGTGTCCTGTTCGGCTCGTTCATCATCCAGTGACGCACATGGCCGCCCGCCGTCGCGCCGCATGTCTTTGATCTGAGCCGATGGGACGGCCGTGGCCGACGACATCCTTTCCCAGGAAGAAGTCGACGCGCTGCTGCGCGGGGTCACCGGCGAGGCCGAGGAGACCGTCGAGGAGCAGGGGGACGGCGGCGTACGTGCCTACGACATCGGTCGGCAGGAACGCATCGTGCGTGGGCGCATGCCCACGCTGGAGATCATCAACGAGCGGTTCGCGCGCAATTTCCGCATCGGTCTGTTCAACCTGATCCGCCGCACCGCGGAGATTTCCGTCGGGCCGGTGACGGTCATCAAGTACAGCGAGTTCGTGCGCAACCTGGTGGTGCCCACCAACCTCAACATGGTGCACATGAACCCGCTGCGCGGCACCGCGTTGTTCGTGTTCGATCCCAACCTGGTGTTCCTGATCGTCGACAACCTGTTCGGCGGCGACGGCCGTCAGCACATGCGTGTGGAAGGCCGGGATTTCACGCCCACCGAGCAGCGCATCATCAAGCGCATCCTGGAGGTCACCTTCGACGAGATGCGCAAGGCCTGGGAGACGATCTATCCGGTACAGTTCGAGTTCGTGCGCTCGGAGATGAACACGCAGTTCGCCAACATCGCCACGCCCACCGAGGTGGTGGTGGTCAGCACGTTCAACATCGAACTGGGCGCCGGCGGCGGCGATTTCCACGTATGCATGCCGTACAGTATGATCGAGCCGATACGCGATCAGCTCACCAGCACCATGCAGGCCGATCGCGCCGAAGCGGACGAACGCTGGGTGTCGCAGATGACCTTGCAGGTGCAGGACGCGGAAGTGGAACTGGTGGCCAATCTGGGCCAGGCGCCGGTGACGCTGCGGCAGATACTCGACCTCAAGGTCGGTGACGTGCTGTCGCTGGATCTGCCGGAGGCGGTGATCGCGCAGGTGGATGGTGTCCCGTTGTTCCGCTGCCATTATGGACAGAAGAACGGCCAGCTCGCGCTCAAGGTCGAGCGCGTCCTGCAGGGCCAGGAGCGTGTCAGCTGTGCCGGAGGCAAGCGATGAGCGAGGACGCGCACAAGCAGGACGACATCACCGCCGATGACTGGGCGGCCGCGCTGGCCGAGCAGGAGGCCGCCGACGCGGCCGGCGGCGGCGATGGCAGTGCAGCGGATGACTGGGCGGCCGCGCTGGCCGAGCAGCAGGCGGCCGACGATGCCGCAGGCGCCGCGGCCGAACCGCGCAAGGCCCAGATCTTCCATAACCTGGCGCCCGACAACGCCCAGCCCGCCGCCAACAACCTCGACCTGATACTCGACATCCCGGTTCAACTCACGGCGGCACTGGGACGCTCCAAGATCG
>CAYTRH010000012.1:24536-37376 GCA_964440155.1 uncultured Thiobacillus sp.
GAGCTGGATGGCCTGGCCGGCCAGCCCATGGACGTGCTGGTGAACGGATGTCTGATCGCCCAGGGCGAAGTGGTGGTGGTCAATGACAAGTTCGGCATCCGCCTCACCGACATCATCAGTCCCGCCGAGCGTCTGCGGCGGCTCAACCGCTGACATGGGCGCCGGCGCGGCGCGGTCGACGCGCGCGGGGCCTTGGCGCCCCGGCGCGTTGCTGCCCGGCCTGGCCAGCCTGTACGCGCCGTTGCTGCACGCGGCCGGCGAGGCGCCGGAACTCGGCCCCGGTACCGGGTTGTTGCAGGGACTGCTGGGTCTGGTCGCGGTGTTCGCCGCACTGGGCGTGTTCTTCTGGTTTCTGCGCCGTTTCTCCCCCGGCCAGACCGGCGCGCACGGTGCGGTCAAGGTGGTCGGTGGCGTGATGCTCGGCCCGCGCGAGCGCCTGGTCGTGGTGGAGGTGGCCGATACCTGGTTGCTGCTGGGCGTCGGCGCGGGTCAGGTGCGCACGCTGCACACCCTGCCACGGCCGGTCGATCACGTCGACACTGCGCGCGAGGCGCCCAGCGATTTCGGCGCAAGACTCAAAGCACTGCTGGTGCGCCGGCCGGGCGCCTGAACGGCCGCAGTGACGGGCAACGCGCGGGCCGCATGCGTGTCCACGGCCTCCCACCCCTGATCCCCGCCGGCGTCGACGCCGGGGTTTCGCGCTAAACTGGCGCCTTACTGCTTCCCTCGCCGCCGCATGCGCCGCGCCGTCATCCTCCTGTTCGCCCTGGCCGTCTTGAGCGGCCCTCAGTTGGCCTTGGCACAGGGTATTCCGGCGTTCAGCAGCACCCCGGGCCCGGGCGGCAGCACCAGCTACACGTTCAGCATCGAAGCGCTGCTGCTGCTCACGGCGCTGACCTTCCTGCCGGCGGCGCTGCTGATGATGACCGCGTTCACGCGCATCGTCATCGTGCTGTCGCTGCTGCGCCAGGCCATGGGCACCATGACCGCGCCGCCCAACCAGGTCATCGTCGGCCTGTCGTTGTTCCTCACCTTTTTCATCATGGCGCCGGTGTTCGAGAAGATCCACGAGACCGCCTGGAAGCCGTATACCGAGAACCGCATGAGCCTGGTCGAGGCGGCGGAGGTCGGCTCGCGTCCGCTCAAGGACTTCATGTTGCGGCAGACACGCCAGTCCGATCTGGCCCTGTTCCTGCGCCTGGCCAATTCGCCGCCGCTGGAGACGCCCGAGCAGACGCCGCTCAGGGTGCTGGTCCCGGCCTACGTCATCAGTGAACTGAAGACCGCGTTCCAGATCGGTTTCATCGTCTTCATTCCGTTCCTGATCATCGACATGGTGGTGGCCAGTGTGCTGATGTCCATGGGCATGATGATGCTCTCGCCGGTGCTGGTGTCGCTGCCGTTCAAGATCATGCTGTTCGTGCTCGCCGACGGCTGGAACCTGCTGATCGCTTCGCTGGTGCAGACCTTCCACATATGACGCCCGACACCGTCATCGCCATCGTGCGTCAGGCGCTGGAAGTCGGCATGTTCGCCGCCGGGCCGCTGTTGGTCGCGTCGCTGCTGGCCGGTCTGGTGGTGTCCATCTTCCAGGCCGCCACCCAGATCAACGAGATGACCCTGACCTTCATTCCCAAACTGTTCGTGATGTTCCTGGTGCTGGTGATCACCGGCCCGCACGGCCTGCAACTGCTGGTGGAGTTCGTCACCCGTCTGCTGGCGGCGATTCCGTCGCTGGTGGGATGAGTCGCCCGGGTCGGCTGACCGGAACACCGGCGGCGATGCGCGGTGACCCGGCGTGCTGACGCTGTCCTCCACCGACCTGGACGCGCTGCTGGCGCTGTTCCTGTTTCCGTTCGTGCGCATCCTCGCCTGGCTGTCGGTCGATCCACTGCTCGGCAACAAGGCGGTGCCGACCAGTGCGCGCGTGACGCTGGCCTTCGCGCTGACGCTGGTGCTCGCGCCGCTGGCGCCGCCACCGGCGCCGGTGAGCCTGGTTTCGGCGGATGGCGTGCTGATCCTGTTGCAGCAGATCGCGGTGGGGATCGCCCTCGGGTTCGCCGCGCGCCTGGTGTTCGCCGCGGTGGAGTACGCCGGCCAGTTCATGGCGTTGCAGATGGGCCTGTCGTTCGCCACGCTGTTCGATCCCATCAACGGTGCCCAGACGCCGGTCATGGCGCAGTTCCTGGTGCTCACCACCGCGTTGCTGCTGTTTGCGTTCAATGGCCACCACGTGATGATCAGCGCACTGGCGCACACGTTCGAGGACATCCCGGTCGGGGTGACGCTGTCCGGCGGTGGCTTCGCCACGCTGGCGCAGTGGGGCGGCACGGTGTTCGCCAGCGGTCTGCACATCGCTTTGCCGGTGACTGCGGCGCTGCTCGCTACCAACCTCACCATCGGCATGATGAGTCGCGCCGCGCCGCAGTTGAACATCTTCGCGGTGGGTTTTCCGCTGTCGTTGAGCGCGGGTTTCTTCGTGTTGTACCTGACCCTGACCTATCTTCCCGCCCAGGTGGAACGGCTATGGTTGCGCGCCATCGAGGTCGGGGTTGCGGCGACACGGGCGATCGGCGGCGGCTGAGCGCGCCGTAGCCGGCCGGCGTGCGCCGCCTGTTCGATGGCGCACGCCGGGCTTGGTCGATCGACGGTCCGCCCTGGCGGAATGTCTGGGTGCGCTCAGTTCCAGCTTGCCGCCAGCACCGGCGCCAGAGCCTCCTGGTAATGGCCGGGCAGACTCGTCTGGCTGGCGGGTGGCGGCGCGAACGCGGCCATGGCATCGACCAGCGCCTGCAACTGCCCCTCCCGCAACACCCGGCCGTCGCCGGCTTCGAAGCGCTCGATGCGATGGGCCTCGCCTCGGTACCAGTTGTGCACGACGATGCGGTCATCGCCGCCCAGCACACGGATGTGCAAATGGTCGCCCTGCCGGCGGAACCAGAGCTGATCGTGGGCGATGTCGGCGCCGAAGCGGGCGATGTCCAGGTTGCCGGGCGTGGCATCGTGCTCGATCCAGGTATCGGCGCCGTCGCCGCGATCGAACAGATAGAGATCGTTGTCCTTGCCGCCGATGACGATGTCGTTGCCCGCACCGCCGATGAGCGTGTCGTGGCCGGCTTGCCCCATCAACGTGTCGGCGCCCGCTTCGCCGCGCAGCACGTTGTTGCCGGCGTTGCCCACCAGCAGGTTGTCCAGCGCATTGCCGATACCCCGGAGGTCGTTGTGGCCCTCGAGTATCAGGTTCTCGACCTGTTCCCCGAGCATGTAAGAGATCGTCGCGCGCACCGTGTCCGGGCCGTCACCGGCCGCTTCGATGACCTGATCGCCGGCGTCGTCGACCCGGTAGGTATCGTTGCCGGGACCGCCGGCCATCCAGTCGGCACCGCGGCCACCGTCGAGCATGTCGCCGGGGCCCAGGTCGAACCGCAGCGCGCCGTTGGAACCCAGGGTCTCGCGGCCCGGCCGCAGATTGATGCCGTCGAACGCCGCCGCGCCGCGGCCCAGGTCGTAGAACACGCCGGGATCGCCGGCGTGCATCACCTGGCCGTTGTACTCGATGCGCTGGACGTGCAGCTGGCGGTCTTCGTCCTGATCCGGCAGGTGGGCGGCGTTGACGAATGCCACGTCCACCCGGCGCGCGCGTCGGCCGAGCCGTTCGACGTCGAGTGCGTAAGCAGCGAACGTGTCGCTGTCCACCGTGAAGCTTTGACACAGTTCGCCATCGATGTGCACCTGCATGACGGGATACTGCCCGGCGGCGGGTGTGCCGCGCGCGTAAATCATCAGGGTGTCGAGCATGACACCCTCGACCGCCGCGTCGTCGGCGTCGCCGATCAACGTGTCGTCGCCGGCACCGCCGCGCAGCCGGTTGGCCGCGGCGTTGCCGATCAGCAGGTTGGCGCGCCCGTTGCCGGTGCCGTCGATCGGCGCATCGCCGATCAGGATCAGGTTCTCCAAATGGGCCCCCAGTTGCCAGGACACACTGGCGTACACGCTATCCCGGCCTTCGCCGGCTGCCTCGATCACCTGATCATCCGGGTGGTCCACCGTATAGCTGTCGTTGCCCTTGCCGCCGATCATGATGTCCGCGCCCGCACCGCCGTCGATGCGGTCGTGCAGGTCGGTACCACGCAGCAGATCGCCCCCCGCGCCGCCCTTGATGTCGAAGCCGCGCGCCAGCAGTTGCGCCAGGGTGAGCACCCGGCCGTCGGCGAACTCGTAACGATCGATGGTGCGATCGGCCAGCGCGTCGGCAGGGTCGAAGTTGTGCAGCAGTACGACATCGCCGGGACGATCGGCAAAGCGGATGGCCAGGGCGTCGCCGATCACGCCCAGCCTGAGTTGGTCTGCCTCGATGCCGGCGCCGAAACGCAGGGTATTGCCGGTGGCTTCGCCCGGCGCCAGGCGCTGCGCGCTCCAGTCCTCGATGGTGTCATGGCCGTCGCCGGCATGGTAGACGTAGGTATTGTGGCCGCCGTCGCCGACCAGCACGTCGTTGCCGCGGCCAGGGACGAGGGTGGAGCCGCCGCCGAGCGCTGCCAGAACATCGTCCCGCCGACCGCCGATCAGGGTGGCGCCCGGTTGAACGGTTACAACCGTGACCGTTTCCCTGAAGGTGGTGCCGATCAACTGCCGCCAGTCCATGACCGTACCGTCGGCAAAGGCGTAGGTCTCGATTGCACCGTTGAAGCCGCCGCTGACCCAAAGCCAGTCGCCGGGCGAATAGGCGATGGCCAGATCGTCGCCGAAGCGCAGGCTGATCAGATTGGCTGCGGCGATGCCGGCGCCGAACTCGATGGTATCCACCCCGCCGGAGTCCTCCACGACTTCGGCCTCGCCGCCGCGCAGCGGGCCATCGCCGAGGTGCAACACATAGCGATCGTCCCCCAGGCCGCCGGCCAGATAATCCGTGCCCGCTCCTCCGAGCAGCACGTCGTTGCCCGCTTCGCCATACAGGATGTCGTCGTCCGCGCCGCCGTCGAGCAGATCATCGCCGTTCCCGCCGAACAGCCAGTCGCGGCCGTTGCCTCCCAGCAGCGCATCGTTACCGCCCTGGCCATGCAACTGATCATCGCCGTCGCCGCCGTCGAGCCAGTCGTCGCCGGCCAACGCATCGAGCAGCGGCGACTGGCCATCACCCCACAGCCGGTCATCACCGTCGCCACCCAGCAACCGGTCGTTGCCGGATTCGCCGTGCAGTTCATCGTCGCCGGCACCGCCGAACAGCCCGTCGTCGCCGGCACCACCCACCAGAATGTCGTTGCCCTGACCACCGATCAGCAGATCGTCGCCGGCGTTGCCGAACAGCAGGTCGTCGCCCGCGCCGCCATCGAGTGTGTCCGCGCCGGCATTGCCCACGAGCAGGTCGTCACCGTCCTCGCCGAATAGGGAAACCGCCACGGTCGAGGGCGCCGGCGATATCCGATGGTGCCAGTACGCCGCCGGTGCGATGCCCTCCGGCGCGAGGTCGGTGTGGAAATAGCGCGCGTCCCAGTCGTCGCCCGCCAGCGTGAACACGAAGCTCCAGCCATTGCCGGCGCTGGAAGCGCCGCTGAACGTGCCATGGCGGAAACCGCTCCACAGCTGCGTGGCCAGGTAGCCCGAAGGTTCGATGACCAGGCCCGGCAGATAGCCCGGCCGGAACAGCGTGGATGCGATGTCGCGCCAGAAATGGGTGGCGCCGATGCGCGGGTCGGGTTGATCGATACGCACCCGATGGACGCTGTTGGCGACCAGCAGATCGTCGCCGTGGCCACCGAACACGATGCTGCCGCCGCCGATCCCGGAGACGAGATCGTTGCCGTCGCCGCCGTCGATGAAATCCGCGCCGCCATGACCGACGATCCAGTCGTCGCCGTCGCCGCCATCGATGTGGTCGTCGCCGGCGGAGCCGGTGATCAGGTCCACGCCGGCGCCGGCGGCGATGGCGTGCGATCGCTCCGGGTCTGCCGCGAGGTGATCGCCCAGTGCCGTGCCGGTGAGGCTTACTTCCGTGGGCGGTGTTTCGTCGTCGAGCACGATGCCGAAATCGCCGCTTTTCTGGAAGGAGGCAAGGACGATGACCGTGCCGTCTTCCAGCGTCACGGTGAGCGGCGAATTGCGCGTGGCGGTCACGCCATCGTTGTGGCCCCAGCGGTAGCTGCCATCCGCCTGCTTGCGCCACTGCCCGGTCAGCGGCACGCCGTTGGCGATGACCACGCCTTGGCGGTCCGGGTCGCGCAGCGTGTTCACGCTGCCGGGCGCGAGCAGGTAGTAGTCCAGCCCGGCACCGCCATCCAGCCAGTTGGCGCCCGCGCCGCCCGCCAGCACGTCGTTGCCGGCGCCGCCGATGAGCACGTCGTCGCCGTCGCCGCCCTCCAGTCGGTCGTCGCCCTCGCCGCCCAGCATCAGGTCGTTCGTGGCGGTGCCGATGAGCACGTCATGGCGAAACCAGGTCTTGTCGCGGCCGGCCGCCCGGCCGGTGAAATCGGCATCCTGGCCGACCTGGATGTTCATGAGGTCGATGGCGGCGAAACCCGCCGGCACGTGGCGCAGCAACAGCAGGCTGCCGGCGGGGGCCAGCGCCTCGCGCAGGCTGGCGACCGCACTGCGGTAGTCGTGTTCGGCCGCGGCACGCATGTTGCGCCCGGCGGTCTCGCCCCAGCGGGCCTCGTAGGCGAGGATGGCTGCACGGTGGCGGGTGTACATGCGGTAGATGTTCAGGTATTCGGCCTCCCGCGCCTGCGGTGGCAGGGTGTCGTCGTCGTACAGACCGAAGACTTCGGATTCGTAATAACGGCGCTTGGCGATGCCGGCGTCCTGGTCGCCGTTGGAGCCGTAGCGGATCTGGAACCATGCCTCCGCGCGGTCGCCCGCCGCCAGCGCCCCCCTCAGCCCGGGGCCGAGCAGCTCGCCGGGGTTGTTCCAGGCCAGGGAGACGAGGGCGAGGCGTTCGCGGGATAGTGGGATTTCTGGAAAGCGGGCATCGAGCTCATCTCGCTCGTACCGGACGATGATCTTGTCAAACGTAGCGCGGATTTCCTCCACGGAGGCAAAGGCGAACGTCGTCCGGGTGCGGTTGGCTGCCGAAATGGCCGGGTCGGCGAAGCGCCGGCGCATCACCGCATCCAGGTCCGCGCACAGACGGGCCTTGTCGGCGGGGGTGTTTCGGTAGGTGCGGCTGACGATGTTGACGATGTCGTTGAAGTACTTCGTGTCCGCGTTGCCGATTGGTGGTCTCAGGTTTCTGTCGTCAATCTCGAAACCCAGTGTCCTCAACACTCCGGCCCGCACGAAACGGTCTGTGAGATTGAATCCCACACCGGTAGTAGGTATGCCCTTGCCATCCAGATAGGGGCTGGGCTTGGGGACGCCGCCCTCCTCCACCTTCGTCAGCAGATCCCATCGCCGCGTTTGGTAATCGGCTTCGGTCAGTACGGTCCAGTTCATTGGCATTTCAGATACCTCCTTTCGTCAGTTGTCGACACGGGTGAAAAGACACACGGTGGTTTCGCCGAACGCCCATCGGTCTGGCGGTGCTTTGACGCCAACGGCCAAATAGGGCGCCCAGGTAAACGGCTCCGCCAGCTCCCACTCGCGTTCGGAGCCGCGCAGCAGGTAGGTTTTGCCGGCGCTGCGCAGGATGTGGCCGCCGAATCGATAGCGTTTGTCCAGCCGGCCGGTCCGTTCGTCGACGAGTCCCCAATAGGTGTCGGAAAGGGTATAGATCGCGCCTGCGGCATCCTTGGCCAGCAGGTTGGTACAGCCCAGCTCGAAGCGGAACACCAGTTCGGGCTGGCCATCGTTGGTGAGGTCGAATCGGGCCTGCCACAGACGCGCCTTGCCCTGATCGATGCGGCGGAGAATCTCGGGCTTGAACAACCGCCAGTACTGTTCATCGGGTGGTCGGTAAGGGTTCCACCAGTTCACTCGCTCCTCGATCCACCGCAGATGCGCCCTGGCATCGATGGGCTGCCAGTCGGGCGTCTTCAGCGCGGGGATGCCCGGATCGAGCCTGGGTTCGCATTCCATTGCCTGGAGCGGTTCATGGCAGAAGCGGTTGAGGTTCTCCAGCATGATGCGGCACAGCGGGCGTTTGCTGCCGCTCACCGGATGTCCGGCGCCGCCGGAGGCGACGGCGGGGTCCCAGGGCTGGTGGCGCCAGCAGTTGCCGGACAGTGCCTGGATGCGGCGGGTGTAGTGATCGTGGAGGCAGGCGGTGGCGTCGCCGTGTGCGAGGCAGACGTCGCGCGCCTTGAGCCAGGCGCGCTGCTCGCGGATGTAGCGCTCCGGCTCGGCGGTGCGCCGGGCGCCGTCGCGGTAGGCGCGGGCCAGTTGCGCGTCCAGCGCGGACAGGGCCGGATCGGCGCAGATCATGCGCTCGACGCGGGTGCCGGCCTTGGCGCAGTCGAAGCCGGCGGCCTGGACATGGACGGCGGGCAGCGCGAGGCCGCAGCAGGACAGCAGCCCCACCCATGCGTTCATGCCGGCCGGCCGGTGTGTGTTCATGATGTGCCTCCCTGATTCATGCCGCCTCTCTGGGCAGTTTGTTGGAGCACCTCGAAAAACCTACTGCGCGGCCGGATGGCTACGTTGCGCGGTGCTCGCTCCCTCGCCTATCTGCTTGATATGTCCCGGTCACTGCGCTCGGTGCGCCTTGCCCTCCTGCCGCTCGCCACGGCTTTTTCGAGGTGCCCGTTGGATGCTCGCGGCAATTTACTGCGTCGTGGCGGCTGCTTCAACCTGAAAACCGCAGTTGAACGTGCCCGATTGGCGGGGCCGATCCGCGGCGATTGGCAACCGCTCAACGAATCGACGGGGCGATATCCTGGCCCAGGCCGGAAAAAGCGATCACTGGGCGACGGCTCGCGGTAGGGGGTCCAAGGCGGGGTTTCACGTTAGAATCGCGGCTTTCAAAGCACTTGCCCATCATGTTCACCGGCAGCCTGGTCGCTCTTGTCACACCGATGCACCCCGACGGGGCGCTCGACATGCCCCGCTATCGTGCCCTGATCGACTGGCATGTGGAGCAAGGCACGCATGGCCTGGTGGTGGTGGGCACCACGGGCGAATCACCCACGGTCGATACCGCCGAGCATTGTGAACTGATCCGTGTCGCGGTCGAACAGGCGGCGGGGCGCATACCGGTGATCGCCGGCACCGGCGCGAATTCGACCGCCGAGGCGATCGAGCTGACGCGTTGCGCCAAGGCGGCCGGGGCGGCCGCGGGTTTGTCGGTGGCGCCCTATTACAACAAGCCGACGCAGGAAGGTCTGTATCGTCATTACCGTGCCATCGCCGAGGCGGTGGACCTGCCGCTGATTCTGTACAACGTGCCGGGGCGTACCGCCTGCGACATCGCCAACGACACGGCGCTGCGCCTGGCCCAGGTGCCGGGGGTGGTGGGCATCAAGGACGCAACCGGCAACATCGAGCGGGGCAGTGCATTGATCAAGGCTGCGCCGGCTGATTTTGCCGTGTACAGCGGTGACGATGCCAGCGCGCTGGCGTTGATGTTGCTGGGCGCGCGTGGCGTGATCTCGGTCACCGCCAACGTCGCGCCGCTGGCCATGCGCGAGATGTGCGCGGCCGCCCTGGCCGGCAATCTCACCCGTGCACGCGAGCTGAATTTCCGCCTGCTCGGCCTGCACCAGAAGCTGTTCGTCGAGGCCAATCCGATTCCGGTGAAATGGGCGCTGGCGGCCATGGGGCGCATCGACGAGGGCATACGCCTGCCGTTGTCCACGTTGTCACCGCAATTCCACGAAGCACTGCGCGCCGCCCTGAAGGAAGCAGGTTCCCTGTGAGGTTTCCCGTCATGCGTCATACCCCGTTCGTCCTGGCCCTCGCCCTGCTCGCCTCGGGCTGCACCCTGCTCGAGGGCAAGAAGATCGACTACAAGTCGGCCGGCTCGCTGCCCAGCCTGGAGGTGCCGCCCGACCTGATCCTGCCGCGCGGTGACGGCCGCTTTGCCGTGCCGGACGTGGGCGGACGCGGCAGCGCCACCTTTTCCGCCTATGACCGCGACCGAGCTGGCCAGCAGCGCGCCAGCGCGGCGACGGGCCTGTTGCCACGCGTGGACAAGGCATCCATCGAGCGCGCCGGTACGCAACGCTGGCTGGTCGTCGACCTGCCGGCTGCCGAGGTGTGGCCGGTGGTCAAGGACTTCTGGCAGGAACTGGGCTTCATCGTCACCCTGGAGTTGCCGGATGCCGGTGTCATGGAGACCGACTGGGCGGAGAACCGCGCCAAGATTCCGCAGGATGGTCTGCGCAACCTGCTGGGGCGCGTGATCGATGGCCTGTATTCCACCGCCGAACGCGACAAGTTCCGTACCCGCCTGGAGCCGGGTACCGGCGGCCGCACCGAGATCTACATCAGTCACCGCGGCATGTATGAGGTGTTCGAGGGCACACAGGGCGGCGGCGACCAGGGACGGGGCCGCACCGTCTGGCAGCCGCGCCCGGCCGATCCCGAACTGGAGGCGGAGATGTTGCGTCGGCTGATGGTGCGTTTCGGCGTCGAGGAGACTCGTGCGCAGGCGCTGGTGGCCGAGCGTGGCGTGCCCCAGGCGGTACTGGCCAAGCGGCCGGACGCCGCACCCGGTCTGACCATGCCGGATGCGTTCGATCGCGCCTGGCGGCGCGTCGGCCTGGCGTTGGACCGCATCGGCTTCGTGGTCGAGGACCGTGACCGGGCCGGTGGCGTGTACTACGTGCGTTACGCCGACCCCGAGGCCAATACGCGCCAGGACAAGGGCTTCTTGTCGCGCCTGGCGTTCTGGCGTTCCAGCGATGCCAAGGCGATGGCGCGGCGTTACCAGGTGCGGGTGTCGGGCGCCGATGCCGGCACGGCTTTGGGTGTTTATGAAGATGACGGCGCACCGGCCAGCAACGAGACCGGTAACCGCATCGCCACGTTGCTGTTCGAGCAACTGAAGTAGACCCGGGAGCCGGGATTCACGCCACGCATGCGTTTCGCTTGTCTGGGCAGTGGCAGCAAGGGCAACGCCTGGCTGGTCCAGGCCGGTAAGACCCGTGTGCTGGTCGACTGCGGCTTCGCTGCACGCGAGACGATGCGTCGACTGGCGCGGTTCGAGGTGACGGTGGAACAGATCGATGCCGTCCTGGTCACGCACGAGCACAGCGACCATGCGCGCGGCGCGGCGGCGCTGGCAGAACGCGCGCGTTGTCCGGTCTGGGCGTCGCATGGCTGTCTGGCCATGCTCGAGGCCCAGGGCGCTGCACCGGATTCCTCGCGCGTGATCTTCGACCATGCCGATTTCGCCATCGGCGACCTGCACATGACGCCGTATCCGGTACCGCATGACGCGCGCGAGCCGGTGCAGTTCGTGTTCAGCGACGGTGCGCGTCGCTTCGGGCTGCTCACCGATGCCGGTCACGTCACCGCGCACATGGTTGCCATGCTGGAGCATTGCCATGCGCTGGCGCTGGAGTGCAACCATGATGTCGCGCGCCTGCGTGCCGGCAGCTACCCCGCCGCGCTGAAGCGGCGCATCCTCGGCCAATACGGCCACCTCGACAACGAAGCCGCCGCCGCGCTGTTGGCGCGCGTGGCCAGTCCCGGACTGAAACACGTGGTCGCGGCGCATCTGTCGGAAGAGAACAACACGCCGGACCTGGCGCGGGATGCCCTGGCCGGCGCGCTGGGCTGTGAGCGGGACTGGATCGGCATCGCCGATCAGGAATGCGGACTGGATTGGCGGGAACTGTGATGGACGCGGGCACCGACACGTCGGCGGCACTGGAAGCCGCCACCACCTTTGCCGATCTCGGCCTGGACGCGAAGCTGCTCGCCGCGCTCGACGCGCTCAACTACAAGGTGCCCACGCCGATCCAGAAGCAGGCCATTCCGCTGGTGCTGGCCGGACGCGACCTGATGGCGCAGGCGCAGACCGGCACGGGCAAGACCGCTGCGTTCGCGCTGCCGTTGTTGCAGAAGCTGATTCCGGATGCCAACACCAGCGCTTCGCCGGCGCGCCATCCGGTGCGTGCACTGGTGCTGGCGCCGACACGCGAACTCGCCATCCAGGTGCACGACAGCGTGGTCGCCTACAAGCGCCATGTGCCGTTGCGCAGCACGGTGGTGTTCGGCGGCATGGACATGAAGGGTCAGGAGGCCGATCTGCGCAACGGCGTGGAGATCCTGGTGGCCACGCCGGGACGCTTGCTCGACCATGCCGGCAGCCGCCCGGGGCTGCTGTCGCAGGTGCGCTTCCTGGTGCTCGACGAGGCCGACCGCATGCTCGACATGGGTTTCCTGCCCGATCTGAAGCGCATCGTCGATCTGCTGCCGGCGCAGCGCCAGACCGTGCTGTTCTCCGCCACCTTCGACGATGCCATCGTCGGACTGGCGCGCAGCTTCCTGCACAACCCGCTCAAGGTCGAGGTGGCGCGGCGCAATACCGCCGCAGAGACCGTGGAGCAGGTGGTGCACAAGGTGCGCGAGGACGACAAGCTGGATGCCCTGGTGCGCGTGGTCGAAGCCCGCGAGATCACCCAGGCGCTGGTGTTCACGCGCACCAAACTGGCCGCCGACAAGCTCGGCCGGCGCTTGCTGAAACGCGGCATCCAGGCCGCCACCATACATGGCGACAAGGCGCAACTGGAGCGCCTGGCGGCGCTCGACGGCTTCAAGCAAGGCAAGGTGCGTCTGCTGGTGGCCACCGACATCGCCGCGCGCGGCATCGACATCGCCGAACTGCCCTGTGTGGTCAACTTCGAACTGCCTTACTCCCCCGAGGATTACGTGCACCGAATCGGCCGGACCGGTCGCGCCGGTGCTTCCGGCCTGGCGGTGTCGCTGGTTGCCCCGGACGAGGAACGATTGCTGAGCGCCATC